>JAJXTJ010000315.1 GCA_021783895.1 Pseudomonadota bacterium
CATTACGCCAGCGCGCAATACGGCGTGGCCATCGCCAACACGTTGCCGCAATTCGCCATCACCGGTGCGATCGGCGGCATGGCCTCATCGCCCACATGGATGTTCAAGAACGGCGGCGGTTTCTTCGATCTCACCGGCAATGTCGCGCAGACCATCTTCGACGGCGGAACCCTGCGCGCCAAGTCGCGCGCCGCCAAGCAGGGATTGACGCAGGCCGGTGCCCAGTATCGCGGTGTGGTGATGGCCGCCTTGCAGAACGTGGCGGATACGCTGTATGTCATCCAATCCGATGCTCGCGCGTTAAAGGCGGCGGCGAAAGCGGCGCAGGCGGCGGGCAAGATGGGCGAGCTGACGCGCAAACAATATGAGGCGGGTGCCGTCGATTTCCAGACCTTGCTGGTCGCGCAGCTGAACGAACAGCTGGCGAACATCAACCTGGTGCAGGCGCAGACCAACCGGCTGGGTGACACGGCGGCCCTGTTCCAGGCACTGGGCGGCGGCTGGTGGAACCATGACCAGACAAGTAAGGTAGGGGCGAAACAACCTTGAGTCAGTACAAAAAACCAATATTCGGCTTGCTGGCGCTGGCCCTGCTTGCCGGGGCCGGCTATATCGGTTGGCAGAAATTCCAGGGTGAACCGAAACCCGAGGCCAATGCGGAACAGGCGGCCGCCCAGGCTTCCGGCGATACCATCCGTTTCGCGGCGAATGCGCCGCAGCTGGCTTTCCTGCAGATCAAGGATGTGGAGGAATATCCGGAGCCGCTGGTCGAGTCGCTGAATGCGCGCCTGGCCTACGACGACAACCATACTGCGCGCGTCTATCCGCCCATAGCCGGGCGGGTGCTGAAGATCACGGCCGATGCGGGACGCGAGGTCAAGGCGGGTGACGAATTGCTGGTGCTGGATGCTCCCGACTATGCGCAGGCGACCGCCGACGATGTCAAGGCGAAGGCCGATCTGCTGCGCAAGCGCCAGGCGCTCGAGCGGGCGCGCGAATTGTTGCCGGTCAACGGCATCGCACAAAAGGATTTCGAATCGACCGAAGCCGATTTCCACCAGGCCGAAGCCGAGGAGCAGCGTGCCGCAGCGCGGCTGCACAACCTGCAGAGCGTCGCAACGGTGACGGATGGCAAGTTCGTCTTGCGCGCGCCGGTCAGCGGAATGGTGAGCGAGCGCCAGGTGAGTGTGGGCAGCGAAGTGCGTACCGACGGCGCCAATCCGCTCTTCGTCATTACGGACCCGAAGAGGCTGTGGGCGCTCATCGATCTGCCGGAACTTTATCTGGACAAGGTGAAGGTCGGGCAACCGGTGTCGGTGGAAGTCGATGCCTATCCCGGGGAGGTGTTCAAGGCAAGGATCGCCGTCATCGCCGAAGCGCTCGATCCGGTGACGCGCCGCATCCAGGTACGCGCCGAGATCGACAACAGCGCAAACCGGCTCAAGCCCGAGATGTTCGCCCGCGTCACGCCGGTGCTGGACAGTCATCGCAGCGTCCCGCGCGTCCCCAACTCGGCGTTGTTCACGCTGGGTCTGCACAATTATGTCTTCGTCGAACAGGGGGCCGGCGTATTGCAGCGACGTCGCGTCGAGCTCGGGGTGCAGAGCCATGAGTACAGCTATGTCAAGGATGGCCTCCATGCCGGCGAGCGTGTGGTCACCACGGGCGCGCTGCTGCTGAATTCAGAGCTGTCGGGCACCGACTGATCGCCGCAGGCGGATAACAACATGTTAGACAAACTTCTTTCCTTTGCGCTGCAACAGCGGGTATTCGTGCTGGCCGCAGCGCTGGTGCTGGCCATCGTCGGCTGGCGCGCGGTGCAGGACATGCCGATCGAGGCATTTCCCGACGTGCAGGATGTGCAGGTGCAGATCGTCACCCAGTCGCCTGGACAGGCGCCGGAAGAAGTGGAGCGCAGCATCACCCTGCCGATCGAGCGCGAAATGAGCGGCGTCCCGCGCATGACGCAACTGCGTTCGGTTTCCATCACCGGCCTGTCCGTTGTGACGCTGACCTTCGCCGACAATACCGACGATTATTTCGCTCGCGCACAGGTGATGGAACACCTGCAGAACGTCACCCTGCCGCCGGGGCTGCAGCCCGGCCTCGCCCCGCTCACCAACGCCGTCGGCGAAGTCTATCGCTACGTGCTGGATGCGCCGGGCATGTCGCTCAACGAAGTGCGCGCGCTGCAGGACTGGGTGCTGCGGCCCGCTTTGCGCCAGGCGCCCGGCGTGGCCGACGTGGTCAGCTTCGGCGGTACGGTGAAGGAATACCAGGTGCGCATCAACCCCTTCCTGTTGCGCAAATACGGCGTGAGCATCGATCAGGTGTCGCAGGCGATCGGTGCGAACAGCAGCAATGCCGGCGGCGGGGTGATCCGGCGCGGCGACGAGGCGCTGGTGCTGCGCAGCATCGGCCTGTTCGGAAGCCTGGATGACATCGCCAACGTGGTGATCGCCGCGAAGGACGGCAAGACCGTGCTGGTGAAAGACATCGGCGAGGTGGCGATCGGGTATCGTGCGCGCTCGGGCATTGTCGCCTTCAACGAGTACGACAACATCGTGCAGGGCATCGTGCAGATGACCAAGGGGCAGAACGCCAGCAAGGTGGTGGCAGGCATCAAGGAGCGCCTCGACCAGCTTTCGCACAAGCTGCCGCCGGGCGTTAAGATCGTTCCCTATTACGACCGTACCGACCTGGTGCGCCATACCGTGCATACCGTCACCGAGAACCTGATCGTGGGCGCGATACTGGTGGTGGCGATCCTGATCCTGTTCCTGCGCAACTGGTATGCCGCGTTGTCGGTCGCGATCATCATCCCGCTGGCCATGCTGTTCGCGTTCATCCTGATGGATGCGCGCGGCGTTTCCGCCAACCTGATCTCGCTCGGTGCCGTGGACTTCGGCATCATCATCGACAGCGCGGTGGTGCTGGTCGAGGCGCTTATGGTGAAGCTCGCCCTGGCCAAGCTGGATGAACTGCCGCAGCATCGCACTTATGGCTGGCGCATCCACCTGATCAAGCAGACGGGGATCGAACTGGGCCGTCCGATCCTGTTTTCCAAGCTGATCATCATCCTGGCCTTCGTACCCATCTTTACCTTCCAGCGTGTCGAGGGCAAGATATTTTCTCCGATGGCGTTCACCCTGACTT
>JAJXTJ010000316.1 GCA_021783895.1 Pseudomonadota bacterium
GACCTATGCCCTGGGCAATCATTGCCCAGGGCATAGGTCAGGAAAGCCTGCTCGGTGTTGAAAACGGTGCGATCTTCGGCACGCTGCATTTCGCGCAGGAAGGTGTCGTAGGCGTAGTTCGACTGGCCTGCCTCAAACCGGAAAACGGAAGAATTGCCCACCTTGGGGCGCCGTCCCATCAAGGCCTTCCGCCAGTTCACCCAATTGTGAATGATGCAGAATTCGCCCGGCTTGCAGTCGAAGAAGCAGTCGATCGCCCCGGTGATCGCCACGTCCAGATCGAGAAACAGCGTGGGCCCCTGCAGCCCGCCAAATCCATCCTGCAGGACCGCCAGCTTGACCAGAATGTCGGGCCAGCCGCGCTTGATGCCGGGATTGGCGGGAAACGGAATGATTTCCACGCCCGCATCGAGCCCGCTGGCGTCGTCCGTGCAGCAGAAAAAGCGGAACGGCCGGCTCAGGTTGCGGCCCACGCCGCGGTAAAGCATGTTGACGTAGTGCGGGCCATAGCGCGTGCCCCATTTGAGGCAAAGAATGTTGACGGGTGACATGAGTCGGGACGGGGCTTTTCCGGAAGGTCTAAGGGGCGGGCGGCGCGATCGCACCGAGCCGCCTGGCGAGCCTGCGGTCTGATCTGAGCGTGCTGAACCAGACGTATTTTATCAATACATTGCTGTACGTCTTCCAGGCGCCGCGTGTCAGGGGATAGATCAGTTTCCGCCAGCCGGACAGCTGGACGGATTTATCCCAGCGCAAATTCGAGTCCTGCTCGTCGATGCAGGAAGGCACATCGTCGTTTGGCAGGACCGGCGAGGGGATGACCGAAACCGTGTTGAGCTTGGTGAGCCATGAAACGCCGTGCAAGGTATCAATCGCCAGCCAGTTTTTTTCCATCATGGACAGCAATCGCCGGGCGGCCTGATTGCTGACGACATATCCATACGCGCCGCCGGGTACGCCGTGGGGCCTGGCAAGATGACTGTGCGTTCCCGGCAAGCGCGCGATTTTTCGGGAAGCCCGGTAGTTTTTCTCGCGCCCGAGAAACCTGACGAGATCCCAGCTTTCCGGATGGTGCATGAGCGCGCCGACTACCGCCGGCAGTTCGTCGGCGAGGATCGCGTCGTCTTCCAGGATCAGCGCCGTCCCGATATTGTTTTCTGCGATATGTCGATAGATCGATTGGTGGGCGAGCACGCAGCCGAATTCCCCCTTGCTGAGATCCCGACCGAAAAACATGCGCCTTTTCCACTTTGAGTAATGTGGATGGGCCAGCATGTCTACTTTTCGCCCATCCACCCCGGGGAAAAACTCGAAAGGGATTTCAAGCTCGTTCAGTCGGGCCGAAATGAGATCGCGGCGCTCCTGGGCCTGTTCCAGGGTGATCACGAAGCAGTGTAAGGATTTATTGGGGGTCATGTTTCTGGATGGACGCAGGGGTCGGGCGCGGGCCAGCGTTGCACCGGCTTAACGTGATGCATGCGAGCGCGGTGACGATGACCCAGATGCCGCGGAAATGGGTGGAAATCAGGATGGAATACTCCAGCGAGCCTGCCACTACGCTGGCAGCGAACACGGCGAGCGCCAGCTGTGCCGCAGGGTGGCCGCAGCGAAACAGCCGATATGCCAGCAGCGCAGTCGACAGCAGGGCGCCCGCCAGCGCAACCAGACCGCTGCTGACGGCGATATCGAGCCACATGTTGTGGGGGGCGTTCGGGCCGACCCGGTCCGGGAAATACTCGTAGGATTCGAGTCCCCAGCCGGTCCAGGGAGACAGGCGAATTTTCTCCAGCGAAAACGCAAAGGCCTGCATGCGTTCGGTGTCGCTGCCGCTATACAGCGAAGGCGTGTGCAGCGCGACATACAGATAAACCGATGCCATCAGCACGCCGCACCCGAGATAGACAACCAGGCGTGTGCGGTTGGTCGGCGGGAACAACGCGGCAAGCCCGGTGGCTACAGTGAGAATCGCGCCGCGCGATCCCGATGCCCACACGCAGATCAGCGCTGCGATCAATAGCGCCCACAGTGCAGGCCGATGCGACGAGTTGCGCAGCAGACCGGCGGACAGAATGGCCGTCAGCGCCATGAACATGCCGAAGGGATTGGGGTTGAACACCAGTCCGTTGATGCGCAATTGGCGCCAGGCAACCAGGCTTGAGAGCGGTTCGGAAAACAACTGGACCAGACCGGCGCCGGCATGGATCGCTAATGCGCAGAGCAGTGCGAAGACCGCGGACCGCAGGGTCAGCCATCCGCGCTGGATCAGGATGATGAGGCCAATGCCGATGCCGAGCATGCGCAAGACGAGCTTCACTAACTCGACCCAGTCCGGCGCGCTGGCAAGGCCCTGCGCATGCTGCAGGATGGCCGCCAGCAGAACCGGAATCAGCCACAGTGCCGTGCACAGCAGAAAGACTCGCATGGCGGTGGTGTGCCAGTCCACGCGGCGCGCGAAACCCGCCGAGGCGACCAAAGCCAGCCCCGCAATATGCAAGCTTGCCCACTTGGGGGGCAGGCTGATGGCAAAAATGAACAGCAGGAAAAACGCCGTAATGGATGCCCGGGATGTTCCGGTAAAGGCCTTGAAGTATGCGGGTGACAGGGAAGCTCGCACGTAATGCTTTCAATTGGGTTGATACGGCTGACTGGTATTAAGCATCGGCAAGTCGGCCAGGTGTTGGGCGGCTTGTTTTGCCCGGATGCATGTAATGGCGTCCAAACACCCCGGCCAATGTGGGATTTTTTGAAGGCGCTCATAGTAGCCCACTGTCAGTCTCGGGCGAATAGGTGAGGGTTGCCCCTGTTCCGGCCGGCGCTGACTCGGCTTCGCAGCCGGGTATCGCGCGCCAATCCAGAACCGGGCCAGCCTGAAGCCGTGCGCAGGATGGCAACGCGGTCATTCACTTCCCGCACCCTGCGCGCATCTTGTTGCCCACGCTAACGCGCCGACAGGTAGCGCGGGAAGGCATGTTTGTCGAGCAGGATTTCGATCAGGTTGATGCTGCCGGCGAGGTCGGCGCGGGCGAACAGCGTGTCGAGGTCGGCCTCGGTTTCGACCCGATAGTGCTTTACGCCGAACGACTGGGCGAGCAGGCCGAAGTCGGGGTTCACGAAATCGCAGTCGATGTAGCGTTCGCCGTAC
>JAJXTJ010000317.1 GCA_021783895.1 Pseudomonadota bacterium
CCAGAGCCTGATGGATGCAGCCGGTCTTGCCGATGCGAGTCTGGAACGCGTCATCGACACCCACATCAAATCACTGCGCGCCAAACTCGCGGCAATCTCCCCCGAACATGAATTCATCCGTACCCACCGCGGCTTCGGCTACAGCCTGAGCCCGCCGCAGCCGTGAATTTCCTGATCCGTTTTCTGCTCGGCTATGCCATCGTCACTGCCGTGGCCGTGTTGCTGGCGATGAAACTGTTCTCCGATCAATTCGTTCCCGGTGTGCGACAGTCGGTCGAGGACATGCTGGTGCAAACCGCCAATCTGCTGGCCGAAGCGGCCGCAAAGGAAATGCAGGCCGCGCCCGACAAGACTGCCGCGATCGAAGCGCTGTTTCAGTCCTATCAGCAACGGCGCTTCGAGGCACGCATCTACAACGTGCAACGAAACGATCCCGACCTGCGCGTCTATGTCACCGACCGCAAGGGCCGCGTGCTCTTCGACAGCCGTGGCGAGGCAGCCGGCCAGGACTATTCGCGCTGGCGCGACGTCAGCCTCACCCTGCAAGGGCAATACGGCGCGCGCACCAGCCGGGAGACCCCCTACGATGGCACCAGTTCCGTCATGTATGTCGCCGCGCCGATCCGCGTCAACGGGCAGATTGCCGGCGTACTGTCGGTGGGTAAACCTTCGCGCTCGTTCCAGGAATTCATCGACCTGGGGCTACGCGAAGTGAACAAGGCCGCGCTGGGTCTATTCGCCATGGCCATGTTGCTCGCACTGATTTTTTCCTACTGGATGACGCGTGATCTGCGGCGCCTGGTCGTCTACGCCAACGAAGCCGCGGCAGGCAAACGTCGCACCATCCCCATCGAAGGGCGCAGCGAATTGAAGCGGCTTGCACAGGCGCTGGAACATTTGCGCGCTGAACTTGATGGGAAAGCCCATGTGGAACGCGTCACCCAACTGCTCGCCCATGAGTTGAAAAGTCCCATCGCCGCAGTGCGCGGTGCCGCCGAGTTGCTGGAAGACGAGCGCGATCCGGCGCGGCGCGCCCGCCTGGAACACAACATCCACCAGGAAGCCGAGCGTCTGCAAAAAATCGTCGAAGGCGTGCTGGAACTTGCCCGTGCTGAAAACCGAGATAGCCCGCCTGCTCGCGAACCGCTGGACCTGGCCGTGCTGCTGGACGAAGCCGTTGCCCTACGCGAATTCCGCCTGGCGGAAAAATCGCTGCGCATCCAAACCGATGTGCAGGCCAGACTTCCTCTGTTGCAGGCCGATCGCTTCTTGCTGCGCCAGGCCCTGCTCAACCTGCTCGACAATGCGATCGATTTCAGCCCATCAGGCGCCACGATCCATCTGCAACTGCGCCAGGTGGACAAGCAGCTTGAGCTGAGCGTGCGCGACGAAGGCGGAGGCATCCCCGATTACGCGCAAGATCGCGTGTTCGAACGCTTTTATTCCACCCCCCGCCCCGACAGCGGCCAGCGCGGCACCGGGCTGGGACTGAATCTGGTCGAACAAGCCGCCCGCCTGCATGGCGGCGGCATCCGACTGTCCAACCATCCTGCCGGCGGTGCGGAAGCGGTCCTGTCGCTGCCGACCTAAACTCCACACAAACCCCACACACGGTTCACATCTCCCTCACCGCCGCCGCCTATTCTCGGCAGCGTTCAAACCAGGGAGCCGAACATGAATCGCAATCTGACCTACAAACTGCTGGCGCTTGCCGTCATGGCGCTGTTGCTGATCATCGCGTTGACGCGCATCGAATGGAAAGTGCAGGAACGCCAGGCCACGCGCGACGCCGCCGTCGCCAGCATCGCCAGCCAATACGCCGAGTCGCAGCAATTCAGCGGACCGCTGCTGTGGCTGCAATGCAGCGAAACCCGTACGGTCACCCGCCTTGATGCGGCGCAGGCGCCGCAAATTGCGCAGGAAACGCTCGATTGCTCTCGTCTGATCCGTCCCGACCAGCTGGCTGGCAAGGGAGATCTTGCGGTCAGCGAGCGTTACCGCGGCATCTACAAGGCGAGGCTCTATCTGGCCAGCCTGCGCCTGCGCGCGGCATTCAAGCCTGTCCAGATCGAGCTCAAACCCAACCAGACACTGAAGGCAGCCTACTGGGTATTCGGCGTGTCGGACCCGCGTGGGCTCAAGCGCATCGATATTCGCGACGCGCAGGGCAGGATGCTGACTGCCAGTCCTGGCACGGTCAACAGTCCGCTTGCCAAAGGTTTCCATATCGCGCTCCCGCTGGAAAAACTGGCGCAAGCGCAAAGCCTGGTCGCCGACATCGAACTGGCCGGCAGCGGCCGCTTCGACTGGGTGCCGATCGCCGAGAACAACGATTTCCAGTTGCATTCCGCCTGGCCGCACCCCAGCTTCAGCGGCCTGTATTTGCCGGAAGACCGGACCATTGGCGCTCAGGGCTTCGATGCCCGCTGGCGCATCAACGCATTCGCCACCGACGGCGATAACGTGCTGGCAACCGGTCCTGCTCCTTCTGCCAACGCTGCGCCCTGGTTCAGCCACAGCCTTGGTGTCTCGCTGATCGATCCGGTGGATGCGTATGTGCAAAGCGACCGCGCCATTCGCTACGGATTCCTGTTCATCCTGCTGACGCTGGGCGGATTTTTTCTGTTCGAGCTGCTCAAGCGCAAACCGTTGCATCCCCTGCAGTATCTGTTGATCGGCTTCGCTGTCGTGGTGTTCTTCCTGCTGTTGATAGCCTTGTCGGAACACACGGGCTTTCTCGTCGCCTATCTGGTTGCTGCCACAGCCTGCACCGTGATGATCGCAACCTATGGGCGCAGCTTGCTGGGTAGCTGGCGGGCCAGCGCCGTGCTGGGGCTGGGGTATGGCGGCTTGTTCGGCGGCCTGTACCAGTTGCTGGCGTCGGAAGACCACGCCCTGCTGATGGGTGCATGGCTCACTTTCGGGGTGCTCGCCATAACCATGTACCTCACCCGCAAGCTGGACTGGGCAGAACTGGGGCGCGCCACGCAATCGCCCCGCCCCGCCATGCAGCCGGAATAAGGAGGCGCCATGTTCTTCGCCCACCTGCCCGCAGGCTATCTGGTCAGCCGCGCCCTGTTCCGCATCGTGCCGCAAGGCCGCATCCAGTGGACGCTTGCCG
>JAJXTJ010000318.1 GCA_021783895.1 Pseudomonadota bacterium
GACGTGGACGAGACCGGCCATTGCCGCCAGGCAAACATCGTGCTCGGCGCGGCAGCCCCGGCTCCGTGGCGTGCACGCCAGGCCGAAACCCTGCTGGTCGGGGCCAGGATCAACAGCGCTACGGCCGCGGCAGCGGGCGAAGCCGCGCTGGCGGGCGCCACGCCGCTGTCGCGAAACGCCTACAAATTGCCGCTGCTGGCGGCGCTGGTGCGTCGTGCCGTTGTGGCCGCCGTTGCAGTGCCGGCGGATTCCGGTGCGCCGTAGGCAGGATGCCTGCCAAGACCCCGTCAAAGTCGCGTCCCAACGGTACTTGGCACGAGGACCAGGCAGGGACCGGGTAATCAGAAGGCAGAGCGCCCCCTGGGAAGACCGAGACCAAGGTGGCGGAAGGGGGCAAGGCCGGGTATTGGGTTTGAAGGCATAGGAATCCGCACCGCGACGCGGTATCGCCCCCGCCCGGGCGCCGCCAGATCCCGGAGTGCCGCTTTGATGTTGGGAACGCGGAAGAGGCGCAGCAACGCTGATCACGAAGTTGCGCAGACAGGCCAAGGTGCGCGGGGCGCGCCCGGCAGCGGTCCTCGTCATAGGCCATGTCACGCACAATGACAACGGGCTGGCGGAAACCAAGAACGGCGCCATCGTGCGCAAGCACCTCGGCTACAGCCATATTCCGAGCCGCTTTGCCACACAGGTCAATGCCTTCTGCCGGGATTACCTCAACCCCTACGTCAACTTCCACCGGCCTTACTTCTTTGCCGAGTCCGTGACTGGCGCCCAGGGCAAAACCCGGAAGAAATACCGGCAAAAAGACATCATGACGCCGTATGAAAAACTGAAATCACTACCGGCAGCGGAGCAGCATCTCAAGCCTGGAATCACCTTTGAGTACCTGTATACAATCGCCATCCAGAAAAGCGATAACGAAGCCGCCGAAGGACTTAACCAGGCGAAAGAAGCTATTTCAATCCATCAACCGTCGATCTAAACGTGCTGCGTAACAGGTTCTATCACCTTGGGCTTCGTTTAGACTCAAACCTCAACGAGAATTGACTCTGCGCGTCCAACCGTCGCTTCCTCGGCCATCGCTTCCGGTGGCGTTAGCGCCGTTCAATGGCTGGCGTCGTGCAGCTTGCCGACATTAACGCAGCACAGCACCTGAGTGACCGCTTTCGCCAGCGACAAGGGACGGCACCCGACCCCTTTGTGGGGATAACCGTCGAGCGCAAAGCGGCCGTCCAAGAAATCGAAAGCGGACGCCGCGTTCAGGATTCGAAATGCGGGATCGCCCGCCGCATGAATTCATCGAACAGTGGAACGGTGAAGGCCATCTCGCCGTGTGAGGGGCTGTACACCATCCCTTTCTTGATCAGGCTGGCGCGTACGGGCCCCAGCGTATTGATCCTGATCCTCAACTTGTCGGCAATATCTCCCGTGCGGTACGGGCCGGCGCCCAACTCGGCCATGGCGCGCAGATAGGTCTTCTCTCGCGGTGTGAGCCGGTCAAAGCGCACTCGGAAGAAGTTCTCGTCCAATCGCCGCGACACCAGGTCGCTGGTTTCCCGAATCACTTGCAGGCCAATCGGCGATTGGGCGGCATGATTCCGGGCTTGGTAGCCCCATTCCTGCAAGAAGTACGGATAGCCTCGCGTCAGCCTGAAAATCTCGTGCAGCGCGGCTGGCTCGAAGGCTTCCCCAGCCTCTTGCATCGGATCCTGCAGCGCCTTGTTCGCGTCCGCCTCCGGCAGAGGCCCAACCGTCGGAAAACTGAACAAGCGCTCGGCGTAGGACTTCGACTCCCCCGCCAGTCCTGGCAGTATCGGCAGGCCAGCTCCGAGAGGACTCGCCAGCAAGTGCGCCACTTCCATGCTGCCAGGTTTAACAACAAAATTAATTCAGTTCAGGGACACCTCCTCGAGAAAACCCATGCCGACGGCACCCTCGTGCGCGACTACATCTGGGCCGACAGCACCCCCATTGCCCTGATGGCGATAATCTGCGGTTGCCAGTTCGTGAAGGCGCGGATCAGGTCAGCGAAGGCGTCGCGCACTTCCGGCGTCACAAACCGATGCCACGCCGCGTAGCGGGTCAATACCTGTTGGGGCGTTTTCATGCCCTCATAGATCCCGTAGAACGCTCCTTGAGTCTGTACGCTTCACCCAGCTCGGGGTAGCGGAACAAACCGCCCCGTACTGGACAGGCGGGAATTCCCGGTCAGAATCCCGGCAGGGTCGTCAGCGCGCCGTACACGCCCAGCCCGGCCGAAAGCGTTGCGATGGCGGTGACCAGCCAGAAATATCCGCCGCTGATCCGGTGTCCCTGGGGAAGGGCCTTGACGGCCAGCGCCACCAGAAAGCCCAGCACCATGGGCAGCAGAAAAGCATTCATCACTTCCACCGTGATATCCAGTGTCACGAGGTTGGGAATCAGCACCACGGCCAGGGCACCGACAACGATGATGGCGGTGTACACGCCGTAGAACCACGGCGCCTCGAGCGGGTGGTGTTCGAGCGAGTGCTTGAATCCGGTGACCTCTCCCCAGCCCCAGGCTCCCGCCAGCGAGGCCACGATGGCGGCGATCATGCCGGCTCCGATGATGCCCAGGGAGAACACCACACGCCCCCAGTAATTGCCGAGATAGGGAATGAAGGCGTGCGCGATCTGCTGAACGGTGTTGAGGGGCGCGTTGGGGTTGCGGATCCCGATGGTGGCTGCGGTGGCGATCAGGATGGCGGCCATAATGGCCTGCGTGATCACCGACCCGAGGGCAGTGTCCCAGCGGGCCGCGCGGTAGTCCTCCGGATGCAGTCCCTTGTCGGCGACGGCCGACTGCTGGTAGAAGATCATCCACGGCATGATGACGGCCCCGATATTGGCCGCAACCAACGTCATGTAACCGTGATTACCGAGCGGCGCGTGCACCAGACCGTCCACCACGGCATGCAGGTCCGGATGGCTGACCCAGGCGATGCCGAAAAAGACGATTTCAAACCCACCCATGGCCAGAGCGATTCGTTCCACCTGCCGGTAGGATCCCGTCCACACCACGACCAGCAGGGTGAGCGCCGCCAGCCCCACGCCCACAGCGCGCGGCTCGCCGAACAGTTCGCT
>JAJXTJ010000319.1 GCA_021783895.1 Pseudomonadota bacterium
ACGATTTCCTGACGCTGGGCGTCCGTGTTTTGTCGTCTCCCTTCCAGGGTTTGAAATCGTTCGATCCCAGCCGATAGCTTTTTTCTTGACAGCTCCAACCTGACCCGACCAGACTGAGCCCCCCCCCGAAATATCGTCTTCCAAAGGCGACGTGGGATTGACGTTAACTCGCTGTATGGGCGCTGAGGCTTCTGAGAAACGGGATTGAAACCATCCGGACGAATCAGGATTCGGTGACAAGGCGCATGATTTCCGCGCCGAGACGCAGATCGGGAATGTGGCCGAATATCTGCCGCCGCAGTTGCCCCGCGCGGTCGATCAACAACAGGGTTGGCGTACCCTGCATGCGGTACGCGGCCATGGTCTGCGGAACCGATCCATCGTCATCCGCAGGCATATCGACACCGACCGGGAAACGGATGCCGTATTCGTGTACGAAGGCGCGCAGCGCGGTGACGGTCATCGCCTCGCGATGCTCGAACACCGTATGCAGGCCCACCACGACGACGCCTTGCGGGCCGAACAGCTCGTGCGCCGATTTCATCTGCGGAATCGCATGGGCCACACAGCCGGGGCACAGCATCTGGAAGGCGCAGGCGACCACGACGTGACCGCGCTGCGCCTCCAGATCGATGGGCGCTACGGTGTTCAGCCATTCCGAAGTACGCCAGGGTGGCGCCAATCCAGGCTGATCCACCGTACCTCCTTAATCGCGCAGTCGGCTGAAGACGTAACCCTGTGCCTTCAGCGGCTGATGGCAAGCAAAGCAGGCGGTCGCCGCGTTTTTGCCCACGACCCGCTTGGCCCGGTCGCCTCCGCCGAAGCCTTCGAATCCCCAGCCGCCGGTTGCCTTGAATTTCTTCGAATCCTTGTGCATCACGCCCAGCACCTTGCGCGCGCCTTCGGTGACGGCGTTGCCATCGCTCGGCGCTTCCAGCAGATCGAAAGCGATCACCGAGCCGTCGGGGAATTTGCTGGCCCGGTAACCTTGCATGGCCTTGTCGTTGGCATAGAGATGGTGAATGCCGCCGAAGGCCTCGAACAGCGGGTGACCCTCGTTGATCACCATGCTCTTGACATGGTGCCAGTCGCGGTAGCCCTGCGGGTAGGGAACCTGAAGATCGGCTGCCAGCGCGGATGTTGTCGTGGCCGCGCAGATCAAACTCAATACCAGTGCTTTCATGGTGATTCTCCTTATTTGAGATCGGCAATGGCAGCGCCGAAGTTGATGTGGAACGGCTGCCCGGCGATGACTAACGCGGGTACGGACTTCACTCCAGCCGCTTCGGCCTCGGGGATGCGCGACTTGGCTTCGCCCAGGTGGACGCCCTCGATGTCAAAGCGTGCCGGATCGATGGCGTCGGCGAGCTGCTGCTCGGCGGCGACGCAGACGGGGCAACCGGCGTGGTAAAAAGTGGCAGAGGTTTTCATATAAGGACTCCTAACTATAGTGCTCGAAAGAAACCCCGTTCATGTTGAACGGGGCGGTTAAACCGCCGTCAGGCGGCGGACTCGTGCTCCGCGCAGTCGACCCGCAGGTGCCGCTCGGCCATCGGCGCGCCGACGAACGCACAAAAATGCGGCGTGCTCGTGCCGGGGGCGACATTCTCGCGGAAATGCCGGCAGCTCACGCAGGTGCGCTGCGGCGCGATCAATTGGCGCTGCTGCAATCGCCGGATCATCTTGACCACCAGACCAAGCAGCATTTCCTGCTCGGCCTGGGAGAGGCCGGCCACGATCGGCCCGAAACTGCTGGGCCAGGCCTGCGCGACCCGATTACCCTCGGCCGTAGCCTTCAGGGCAAGCGCGCGTCCGTCCGCGGCATCCGCGTACTTATGCACCAGCGCCTTTCTTTCCAGTGCGGTCACGGCTTCGCTGGCCGTGGCCTTGCGCACGCCGGCGTGAGCGGCGGCGGCGGTAAGCCGGGCGCCCGCCGGACGATGGACAACGAAGCGCAGGATGTCGGCCTGGGTCGGCGACAGCCCTGCGGCCTCCGCTGCTTGCCAGTCGAGCTGACGTGCGACGGCGGCCAGGCGGGTCAAACCGTCGGCCAGGCGGCGATCCAGCGGTTCGGTGATTTGATCGAAGTTCATAGTTAGGTATCCTAATCAATAATCCATCGATGTCAAGCAAGCTAGGGTGCTGACCGCCATTTCTTTGTATGTGTCGGGGGGGGAGCCATTGGGTTGGGAACGGCAACGGCGTATTCAAAGGGCTGCGGCGAAGGTAGGACAAGTCGGAAATCGTAGATGTGACAGCAGCCTGTGAAGATTAATTAGGCTTTCGCAACTGAAATAAAGGCGTTACGAATTCGCTGAACCCCCTTGTGAATAGTGGCTTCGTCGTTACTTCCAAATCCAAGCCGAAAACCTTTACCCAGGTTCGGCCCATGCCCAAACTGGGAGCTAGACAACACACGAACGCCACAAGCCAGGGCGTGCGATGCCAGCACATCAGGATCTATTGGTGACATCAGTCGTAACCAGAACGCGAGCCCGCCAACTGGCAGGGTGAAATCAGTCCACTCTGACAATTGCGTTGCGAGCGCATCGGCCATTGCCTGTCGTCGATTGACGTATACACGCATCGCTCGCCAGATGAGGCGACGCAGTTCCCCAGTAGAGATCAGCTCGGCCACGGCAAGCTCTGTCACCATGCTACCTTGGCGATCCAGAAGCATGATTTCATTGGCACAGCGATTGATGATATCCGGACTAGCCACTACATATCCGATCCGTAGGCCCGGTGCCAGAACCTTCGAGAGAGAGCCAACGTAAATCACTTTGTGATATCGATCGAAGGCTGCCATCGGCAACATGGGTTGGCGATCAAAATGAAACTCGTGGTCGTAATCGTCCTCGACAATTGCGAAACCGAATTGTTCTGCTAGCTCTAGCAATCTGAGCCGGCGTTGCGCTGGCATCATGACCGTCGTCGGAAACTGGTGATGGGGTGTAACGTAAATAGCCTTGATGGAATGTTTGCGGCATAGTTTTTCCAGGGAATCAGGGATCAGCCCTTGCTCATCCTGATCGACGTGATGCAGCCTCGCGCCGCAGGCCTCAAAGGCCTTTCGGGCTGGACCATAGCTCAGCCTTTCGAA
>JAJXTJ010000320.1 GCA_021783895.1 Pseudomonadota bacterium
CACAGGCTCCGATTTGGAGTGGTTGTACTCGCTGTGCTGAACCCCGGTGCCGGCGCTCATGCGCTGTACGTCGCCCGGACGGATGACCGAACCGTTGCCCATGCTGTCCTTGTGTTCCAGCGCGCCATCCAGCACGTAGCTGATGATTTCCATGTCCTGATGGCCATGCGTGCCGAATCCGGCGCCGGGCACCACGGTGTCGTCGTTGATCACCCGCAGGTTGGAAAAACCCAGGTGTTCGGGGTCGTAGTAATGTCCGAAGGAAAAGGTGTGATAACTGTCGAGCCAGCCCTGGCGGGCATGGCCACGTTCGTTCGCGGGTCTGAGTCGTGTCATGTTGATCTCCTTTTGGTTGATGAAGGGTAGTCAAGTTTCAGCCAAGGATTCGAAGCGGTCCGCTCTCAAGCGAACGGATCAGGCAAACGCCGCTTCGAGATCCGCCTGCGCCTGGGCAAAACCTCGTTCAACCGCGTCGGCCCCCATGGCCAAGCCTTCCGCGTAGATAAAACGCACATCGGTCATGCCCAGAAAGCCCAGCACGTTTTTCAGATAAGGCACCTGCGCATCCTTGGCCGTGTCGCGGTACAGGCCGCCGCGGGCCAGGGCGATGTAGACCTGCTTGCCCTTGAGCAGGCCTTCCGGCCCCTGCTCGGTATAGCGAAACGTCACGCCCACGCGAGCGATCGCGTCGATCCAGCTCTTGAGCTGAACGGGCACGCCAAAGTTGTACATCGGCACCCCCAGCACGAGCGTGTCGTGCGCCTGAATCTCGGCGATCAGCGCGTCGTCCAGCGCCACGCGGGCATGCTGCGCCGGCGTGCGCTGGTCGGCGGGCGTGAATAACGCGCCCAGCGCCGCTTCGTCCAATACCGGATGCGGCGTGACGGCCAGATCGCGCACAGTGACTTGGGCGCCTGGATGCGCCGCCTTGAGACGGTCCACGATGGTGTTGGCGACACGGGTGGAGTTGGCGCCCTCGCGACGCGCGCTGGCATTGATTTGCAGGATGTTCATTTCGGCACCTCGACGGGTTTGTTTGCGATGAATGCACTGTATGCATCACCAATCGCTTTTGAAATACCGTAATTTGGATATGATTGTTCCCAATATGGAACAATCAAACAGCCACATCGATCCGAACGATTTGCTCATCTTTGCCTATGTGGCCGAGCTGGGGAGCTTCAGCCGTGCGGCTGAAAAAATGGGCTTGCCCAAGTCCACCGTCTCGCGGCGGCTGGCCGGACTGGAACAGCGCCTGGGCGAACGCCTTTTATTGCGCACCACCCGGCGCCAGACGGTGACCGAGTTCGGACTGCAATTGCTGGAACACGCCCGCCAGGTGGTGTCCGAAGTGGACGCAGTGGCGGCCCTGCGTGAACACCGGCAGTCGGCGCCGAGCGGCAGATTGCGTGTGTCCATGCCCAGCGACTTTGCCAACCTGCTGCTGGTGGACACGCTTGCCGCGTTTGCAGCAACGCACCCGCGCATCCTGCTGGAACTCGACCTGTCACCGCGACGCGTCGACCTGCTGGGAGAAGGATTCGACCTGGCCATCCGCATCGGCGATCTGCCCGATGACGGCATGCTGGCCGCGCGACGCCTGACCGAAGTTTCAACCGGCCTGTATGCGTCCCCCGCTTACCTTGCAGCATCCGGCCATCCGGCGAAGCCCGAAGACCTGGCTCAACACAACACGGTCGGACTGCTGGGCGTGAACGGCGAGCCTGCGAACTGGGCACTCAGCAAGGGCGATGCCCGTTGGGAAGGCGTTCCAGCCGCACGCGTGACCGCCAATTCGCCGGAACTCCTGATCCGCCTGGCCGGCGCGGGCGCAGGGATTGCCGCCGCCCCCGACTACTTTGCCCTGGCCGATGTGCGTCAAGGCAGATTGGTCCGGGTGCTCCCCGACTGGTGCCTGCCCAGTCAAACAGTGTCAGCGGTATTTCCGGGACGCAAACTCATGCCCGCAAAAACACGGGCATTCATCCACACGCTGCAGGCCACATTGGGAGGCATGTCTGCCGCAACCATGAAGCCGTCAGGACGCAAAATCTGAGTGTATGGATTGGGATTGTGCTTTGTCGCTTCATCGGCCGAAGCGGCCGGTCTGGCTTTCCGCTCAATATATCCGGTCTTCGCAGCCCTAAGCAGACATACGGCAGTTCAATGTTCGAGGTGAGGCGTCATGTTTCCACAGCCTGCAGGTGCGCCTTCCTTTGCAGAAGGATAGCGCTTCGCCAAACTGCATCGTGCTTTGCCAGCCAGAGACCTGCTATCGCGCGTATCGGTACCGCAATAAAAAGGCTTGCCGCTATAGATTCTCCCAAGCCGTCAACATCTATCGCCCCGGTTGCACCAAGAATTGCCTTAACTACCATCACTGAGCTAACGCAGAAAATCATTAGCTTGAGGGCGTTCCGCAATCCGTAGCGCCACCACCATAGAGGAAATCCATAGTGGAACAGCACCGCAAAAGTTAGACCCCAAAAATATGCTCGCGGGGGAGCGTCAGGTGAATGTTTCCTTCTGCGCAGTTGCCCAAGCCACCCTTTGAAAGCGAATAATAAGTATATAAATGCACTAATTGCAGACAGGATGAGCAGTATTCTCAGCATATGAATGATCTCGGTCTATCAACTGCACGCGGCAACTTCTAAGGCTTAAAGTGTCCCTTGCCAGCCGGCGAAAACTGCTGGGCGGTGAGGTCTATTCCAACCACCGCCCCAGACCTCTCGCTAATCGCTATTTGCCGAATCAGATGCGCCGCTGATGGCATTTAGCCTGTCCAGCGCAACCTTGGCTTGCAGTTTTCCATCCGACACCAGCTTGACCAGTCGCTCAGCTTGATCGTCGCTGATCAAGTTGTTTTTCATGGCGGCAGAAAGTGCGGATTTCAAATCACCGAGATCGGGCTGCGTATTGTTGTTTCTCTGAAGGGCGTCAATTCTTGTTTGAAGACGTTTTATCATCTCCGCCCGAATTTGGTCTTGCTGCCCGCCTGATCTGATCAATTTGGCGATTCCCAAACCAATAGCGCCACCGGCGATTCCGCAACCCACAACCCAGCCAATTGGCGTGGCAGCGACAAAAACG
>JAJXTJ010000321.1 GCA_021783895.1 Pseudomonadota bacterium
CGAATGTCGCGCGCCATCGCCAGCAGCATTTTGCGAAAACTCTCGGACTGGTTCTCTTCGCGGCTGGAGAACTGCAGCTTGTCGAGCTTGGTCAAGCCGTCCACCAGGTCGGCCACCGTGCTGCCGAAGTGTTCGATCAGTTCGGTCTGGGTGGTGCCCTTGTCTTCCGCCGTGTCGTGCAGCAGCGCGGCCATGATGGCCTGGGTGTCGAGTTTCCAGTCGGCGCACAGCTCGGCCACCGCGACGGGGTGCGAGATGTAGGGTTCGCCGCTGGCGCGATATTGACCGAGATGAGCGGCATCTGCGAAGCGATAGGCCTCTCGGATTTTTTGCAGATCGCTCTCAGGCAGGTAGGTCTGCAACTTGCCCAGCAGGCTGGCCAGGCTGACGCTGTTGTGTCGTGCCGAATGCGCATCTTCGGTCGACGGCCCGGATGCGTTCGGATGCGTCCCTCCCGGGCCCGCCGACGGGCGTTGACGCGGGGGCTTGCGTCTTGCGGTTTTCGCTCCCGCCGACGATGCACCCGCCCCGCCTGCAGCCGCAGGGGATGGCGAAGTCGCGGGAGTGTCCATGGTTGTCGGGCGAGGGGAGGAGTCGGGATGGGCCGGGAAATCAGCCTCGCCGCATTTGCGCCACGCTGGTCAGGTCGGGACTTTCTTCAGCATTTCAATTCCGACCAGACCGGCTGCGATTTCCCGCAACGCAGTGACGGTGGGCTTGTCCTTGGACTCGAGTTTCGGCGAGTGGCCCTGTTCCAGCATGCGGGCGCGATAAGTGGCGGCCAGCACGAGCTGGAAACGGTTCGGGATTTTTTCCAGGCAATCTTCAACAGTGATACGAGCCATGATGTCAGTCTTCCGGTTCAGAGGATGCCGAGGGCACGAAAAACCTCGGGGTGGGAAAGGCGTTGCGCCGCATAGCGCAGCCGTTGCGCCGCGACGACTTGCCTCAGGTCGTGCAATGCGCGCGTAAAGTCTTGATTCACAATTATAAAGTCGAAGCGCTTCGCCTGCGCCAATTCAACCCGCGCCTCGCGCAGACGTTTCTCGATGACGTCTGGTGCGTCTTCCGCCCGGCGCGTCAGGCGCTGGCGCAATTCCTCGAACGACGGCGGCAGGATGAAAATGGTCACTGCATTATGAAACTGCGCCTTTACCTGCGCCGCGCCTTGCCAGTCTATTTCCAGCATGACGTCCATGCCATCGGCCATGCGCTGTTCCAGCCAGCGGCGCGAAGTCCCGTAGAGGTTGCCGTGCACTTCGGCCCATTCGAGAAACTCCCCGCGGTCGACGTGGCACTGAAACTCGGAGCGGTCGATGAAGACATAGTCGCGCCCATTCACCTCGGCGCCTCGCGGCGCGCGCGTGGTGCAGGACACGGAGAGCTGAATGCGCCGGTCGTCCGCGAGCAGGGCGTTGACCAGACTGGACTTGCCGGCGCCGCTGGGCGCGGCGACGACGAAGAGATTACCGGGGAATTGTGTGGACACAGCAGGGGCGGCGGAGCGGGCGGGAGAATGTGGCTGGAACGGGCATGGCGGATTTGCTCGCACCTTCTTACTCGATGTTCTGCACCTGCTCGCGCATCTGCTCGATCAGAACCTTGAGTTCAAGGGAGATTTCGCTGAGTTCGAGCGCGGCGGACTTGGAGCCCAGGGTATTCGCCTCGCGATGCAGTTCCTGGATCAGGAAGTCCAGGCGCTTGCCCAGCTCGCCACCCTGTTCGAGCAGGCTGCGCAGGGTCTGCAGATGCGCCTGCAGCCGGTCGAGTTCTTCGGCGACGTCGATGCGCAGGGCGAAGCTGGCAGCTTCCTGCAGGCGGCGATCCTGCAGGGTGTCTGCGTTGGTTTCCGCGCCGGCGAGCGCGCGCAGCGCTTCTTCCCAGCGGGCGGTGAAGCGCGCCTGTTGCCGTTCCACCGCCTGCGGCACGAGTTCGCGGGCGCGGGCGGCATGTTGGGCAATCGAGTCGATTCTTTCGAGGAGGAAAATCCGAAGCCGGTCGCCCTCCACCGCGCGCGTCTGCACCAGCACGGCAAGCGCCTGCTCCAGCGCGCGAGTGGCAGCCTGCGCGATGTCTGCTGCGTCGATGCGCTCTTCCTGTGCGTTGCCGGCAAACCGCAGCACGTCCGCGACGGACAGCGGCGTGAGGTGGGGAGCGAACGCGCGCAGCGAGGCTTCGGCATCGAGCAGCGGCGCCGCGGTCGCAAGATCGGGCAGCCTGGGCGTGGCCTGGGCGGCTTCGTAAACCCCGCGGCACTCGACCTTGCCGCGTCGCAGCGACTGGGTCAGCGCCTGACGCAAAGCGGGTTCCGCGCTGCGCATTTCCTCGGGTAAACGGAAACTCAGGTCGAGAAACCGGCTGTTGACCGAGCGCAACTCGATATGGATCTTGGCGCCGGTAGGCAGCGTCACACTGTATTGACCGTACCCGGTCATGCTATAAATTGGCTTCACTCGGTTCCCCTTTGCGCGCATTTTTTCACACCCGCTCCGCTGACTGCCTGTTAGCCTGCGTTCGTCATGGCGACTTCCTCCAAACTCAAACCCGCACCGCTGGCCCCGGACACCCAGGTCGGGGGGTACCGCATCGTGCGCAAACTCGCCAGCGGCGGCTTCGGGGTGGTGTATCTGGCGCTGAGCCCTGACGGTCAGCGGGTGGCGGTCAAGGAGTATCTGCCGGCGTCGCTGGTCGAGCGCGGCCTGGGGGAGGCCAGTCCCGTAGTGCCTCCCGACAAGCTGGCGCTCTACAGGCTGGGGTTGAAGAGTTTTTTCGAGGAAGGGCGATCGCTCGCGCAGATTTCCCACCCGAGCGTCGTCAGCGTGCTCAATTTTTTCCGCGAGAACGAGACCGTCTATATGGTGATGAATTACCTGGAGGGCGCTTCGCTCCAGGAATTCGTCATTACCGCGCGCGAACTCAAGCGCAAGAAGATTTTCCGCGAATCCACCATCCGTTCGCTGTACGACGACATCCTGCAGGGATTGCGCGTGGTGCATCAGCACAAGATGCTGCATCTCGATATCAAGCCGGCGAACATTTTCATCACCGACGACAACAAACCCATCCTGATCGACTTCGGTGCCGCGCG
>JAJXTJ010000322.1 GCA_021783895.1 Pseudomonadota bacterium
TCCGATGATAAATTTCCAAAGCGCCGCCTACTCTCTGAAGGCGGCCACGCCGTTGGCTGGTATCTGCATGAGGTCGAAACATATCTTGCAAACCGTGCCTGTGCGCCGAGCGCGGTCAAGCCCGCGTGAGCTGCATGGACACGCGGAGAAGTGGGAGGCCGTTTTGCCGCCCCAAGAAAACGAAGGGGTGGTGGCGTGACCGTGCTTGCACGTGTGGCGCGACTGGCCGATGCCGAACATGCTTGTGGTGGCATCGGACATTTCAAGTTAATGATGAGCGACGTCAATGGCTGGTGGGTGCATGATCGCCGATCCTGTCGCCGCCCTTGGCGCTGCCATGCGCGCAGCCGGACTGGAACCGGTGAAGGGCGCCATCGTTATTGATGGACGGATTCACCGCTTCCGTATCAGTGGCGACAAAGCCGGCAGCAATAACGGCTGGTATGTGGGTCACCTGCACCCAGCTACAGCCGGCGCTTTCGGCAGCTGGAAGACCGGCGAGTCCCACACATGGCGTGCCGAATCCGAAAAAATCATGACTCTGGCCTAGCTGGCCGAGCAGCGCCGCCAGTTCGAATCCATGCGCCGGCAGCGCTCGGAAGCGGAGGCGCGCGTGCGAGAGGAAGCCCGTAGCAAGGCCGCCCGCCTATGGGGGATGACCAAGCCTGCGGAGGCCGCTCACCCCTACCTGGTGCGCAAGGGTGTAAAGGCCTGGGGTATTCGTCAGTTGAAGGAAAGCCTGGTGATCCCCGCTCGGGACACTCACGGCCAGCTGCACAGCTTGCAGTTCATTGGCCCGGACGGTGTCAAGCGGTTCCTTTCCGGCGGACGGACACAGGCTGTCTACTGCGCCATTGGCAAGCCTGTCGATACCCTGCTGCTGGCCGAAGGCTATGCCACCGCTGCCACCCTGTATGAGGCGACCGGCCACGCCACCGCCTGCGCGTTCAACGCCGGCAACCTGGGGCAGGTGGCCCATGTCTTGCGTCTCAAGTTTCCAGGGATGCGCATCGTCATCTGCGCAGACGACGACACCCAGACGCCTGGCAATCCAGGCCTGACAAAAGCCTGGGAGGCTGCCCGCGCCGTGGGTGGCTGGGTGGCTGCCCCGTCCTTCACGAAAGAACACGATGGCCAGTAAGAGCGATTTTAACGACCTGGCCCAAGAGTCCGGCCCGGAGGCGGTACGCAAATCAGTGGAGGCTGCCAAGCCAGCAGTGCAGGCAGACGATGGCAGGCGCTGCGATGAGCCGCTGCCATTCAATCAAATCGAGACCCCCGAACTGCCACCCGGGCTGCTTCCTGGCGTGTTTTGCGAGTACGCGGATGCCTTGTCCGAGGCGCTGCAAACGCCGCCGACGATGGCTGTTCTATTCACCCTGGCTGTGCTGTCCCTGGCGCTGCAGCGCAAGTTCAAGGTGTCTCCGTTCGGTGATGACTACAGCGAACCGGTGTGCGTGTGGACAGTGATCCTGGCCGACTCCGGCGAACGCAAATCGGCATTGATCCAGCGGCTTCTCAAGCCGGTGTTGCTGAAGGAAGCGAAGCTTGCCGAGCAGATGCGCCCCGAGATCGTCGAGCGCGACACCCTGCGCAAAATCAGCCAGCGGCGGGCGGAAAAATTGCAGGCCGATGCGGCGAAAGAGGATAGCCCGGTTCGGCGCGGCGAGCTGGTGCGTGAAATCACCGACCTGGCGGAACAGACCCCAGACGAATTGCGACCGCCGCGGTTCTTTACGGGCGACGTTACGCCCGAGAGATTGCAGGGGATGCTGGTCGAGCATGATGGCCGCATGGCTGTTATGTCCGACGAAGGCGGCATATTCGCCGTTCTGGCCGGCCTGTATTCGGGCGGCGAGTCCGTTGTCGACGTGGCGCTGCAAGCCTACTCCGGCTCGCCTGTGAGGGTCGATCGCGGCAGCCGCACGGCAGTAATCGACCGGCCGGCGCTGACTTTCGGGCTGGGGATGCAGCCTGGCCTGATAGCTGACATGGCGCCAGCCGCGAAGCGCAAGTTCCGCAGCTCGGGCACCTTCGCCCGTTTCTTCTTCGGCCTGCCTGCAACCCGCATCGGCAAGCGCGACATGGGCCGGCGCGTCACCATCCCGACCGATCTTGAAGGCCGCTACCGGGGCGAGGTGCTGCGCCTGTTGGAACTGGAAGCGCGCACCGACGTGGCAGAAGGCGAGGACGACGAACACATCCTGCTGCTGTCCGACGCCGCGCGCGATCTGTGGGTGAAGTTCGCCCAGAAGATCGAGAACGAGCAGGCCGAAGGCGGGCCGCTGGAGTCCATGCGCGACTGGTGTGCAAAGCTGCCAGGCGGTGCGCTGCGGGTGGCTGGCCTGTTCCACGTTGCCGGGCACGGCAAGGCGTCGGAAGCAATCAGCGAGGTAACCATGAAGCGCGCTGTCGGCCTGTGCCTGCGGTTGATCCGTCACGCGCAGGCCGTGTTCGAACTGATCGGCGCCGATCCTGCCACCGATGATGCGCGGCTGTGCTGGCGCTGGATCGAGCGGCGCGGCGAGCCTGAGTTCCTGCGATCCGAATTGCATCGCGCGCACCACACTCGCTTCGACAAGATCGACCGGCTGATCGCCGCACTCGAAACACTCAAGACGCGAAACATGATTGCAGGCCCGTACAAAGGGACAGGGACAAGCGGCCGGCCACCGATTTACTACCAGGTGAACCCGCGTGCCATGAAAGGTGGCGAGTGATGGCAACTTTCGCACCTTTTATGCCTGATTCCCTAAAAGGTTTTTATAAGGATTTTCTTTCTTTCCTTGTGAATAAAGGCTTCCAAGCAGTGGAGTCACAGAAGCCGGAATAAAGGGAATAAAGGGCGGAAAGCACCTTTCACACCTTCTTTCCCTTTATTCCTATCCGGTGTGGCTTTGGGTAATAGCTGCCGTTCGACCACCGTAGGGGGGGGGAAAGTCTCACCCCCCACCCCTCTAGACCGTGCCCCTACCTTTCCTTGCAGACCCGCAGGTTGCATAGGGGTGGGTGTCATAGAAATGAATGTGACGAAGTGTTTTTTTGAAAGGAATCACGATGAATCTGCACCCGAACCTTACCCGCGACC
>JAJXTJ010000323.1 GCA_021783895.1 Pseudomonadota bacterium
TTTGTTCAGCTTGTTTGATGACACCATCCGTCGTCTGCTGGCGGGACTGAAATGACGACGCTGGATTTTGGCATTCTGGTGCCGGCTTTCCTTGCCGGCCTGCTGGTTCTGGCAACCCATGTGCCGATGGGGATGCAGGTGCTGTCCCGCGGCATCGTGTTCATCGATCTGGCGATTGCCCAGATCGCCTCTCTTGGGGTCATTGCGGCGGACCGGATGGGCTTCGAGCCGGCAGGCTGGGTGGCGCAGGTTGCCGCCGTGTCGGCAGCCCTGCTCGGGGCGCTGCTGCTGACCTGGACGGAAAAGCGCTGGCCGGACGTGCAGGAGGCGCTGATCGGCGTGCTGTTCGTGCTGGCCGCCAGTGGCGGAATGTTGCTGGTCGCCAACAATCCGCATGGCGGCGAACATCTCCGGGATTTGCTGGCGGGCCAGATATTGTGGGTGAGCTACGCGCAACTGCTGCCGGTGGCCGTTCTGGCTGGCGTCATCCTGGCCCTGTGGTTCGGGTTGGGGGAGCGGCTCGGGCGCTTCGGCTTCTACGGCCTGTTCGCCTTCGCCGTCACCACTTCGGTACAGCTGGTCGGCGTGTATCTGGTGTTTGCCAGCCTGATCGTGCCTGCGCTGGCTTGCCGTCTTTATCCGTCCCGCATCCGGCTGGCGGCGGGTTATGTGGTCGCGGCAACAAGCTACCTACTGGGGCTGGGGCTTTCGGTGCTGTTCGACTTGCCTTCCGGCGCGGTGGTGGTGTGGGCTTTGGCGCTGGTCGGAATTGCAACCTACAGTTTGGGCCCCGGCTCGTCCGGGAGCATTGCCAAATAAGGGCCCCTTTTATTGCTCATGAAAGTGAGCGGCCTTATAATGCATAACTTTATAATAAACGGGTTTGTTCGCAAGTGGTGTTTTCCTTTTTCCGCAAGAATCCCAAAGAGGCGTCGCAGGCTAAGCCTGGTGCGCCCGCAGCCGATTCCCGCCCGCAGGCAACCCCGCTTGCAACCTCAGCCGCGCGGCCCGTGCCGTCCATGAAGGGTGCGGCGGCGCAACCTGCGATTGCGCCCAAATCGACGCCAGTTCCTTCACCCCCGCCGCCTCAAACCGATTTGTTTGATATACGGGGTGCGGGAGCTTTGGACACCGTGGAAATGTATTCGGCAGTAGAGGAGGCGGCCATTCTCTATGCCAGCGGTTATCCCGATCAGGCTGCTGCACTGCTGCGGGACTTCGTCAATAATCATGGCGACAGGAAAGAAATCAAGCACTGGATGATGTTGTTCGATATTTATCAGATCCAGGGCAAGCAGACACAGTTCGAGGAGCTTGCGCTGGAGTTCGTCGTCAAGTTCGAGCGCAGTGCGCCGATCTGGAGCGATGCCAAGGTGAAGGGCGCCAGGGCCGAAAAATCCAAAGCGGGTGGCGGGGCGGCCGCTGACGGTTATGTTGCCCTTTCCGGCATTCTGCGGGGGGACAATGATTCCCTATTCCGGAACATGGAGCAGGTTGCGCAGAAGGGTGCCGGCCTGCGGCTGGACTTTGCCCGTCTGGAGGGAATTGACGCCTCGGGAAGCCGCCGCCTGGTGGAAACCCTGCAAGATTTGAAAAAAAGCGGCAAGAAAATCACGCCGATGAGCGTTCCACACGTAACAGATATGCTCAAAGACATGCTCGGGCAGGACGGCGAGGACGGACAGGCGCACTGGCAGTTGTTGCTCAACCTCTACCAATCCCAGGGAATGCAGGAAGAATTCGACGATTTGGCGGTGGAGTACGCCATTACGTTCGAAGTGTCCCCGCCATCCTGGGAAGCTGTGCCGCCGCGCAGGCAATCGGTTGCCGTGGTAGCGGTCGATGCGCCGGATGAACTGCCCCATGACGAGGATACCTTTTTCATGAGCGGCGTGATTTCGGCTGCCAGTGTTCAGCAACTGCAGGAGCTGAAAAATTTTGCCGCCTCGCGCAACGAAATTTACCTCGACATGGCCGAGGTGTCTCGCGTGGACTTCGAATGCGTCGGCGATTTCGTTGGTGTACTGGTTGAATTGAACTGTGGCGGCAAGAAATTGCGGGTTCGCAATGCCAATGAAATGATACGCGCCCTGTTCGGAGTCATGGGCGTCGACCAGTTTGCCGATATCCTGAAAAGAAAAATCGGCTGATCCTCGCTGTTCTTCGCTCTGTAGGCCCGTTGCGCATCAATCCCATATACTTGAGATCATTCAGCGGAGAAAAATCATGGAGCAATTTCGTGGCACCACCATTCTTTCGGTGCGGCGCGGCGCCCAAGTCGCGCTCGGCGGCGACGGCCAGGTGACCCTCGGCAACATCGTGATCAAGGCCACCGCGCGCAAGGTGCGCCGCATCCACCACGACAAGATACTCGCCGGTTTCGCCGGCGGCACGGCGGACGCCTTCACCCTGTTCGAGCGTTTCGAGGCCAAGCTGGACAAGCACCAGGGCCATTTGCTGCGCTCCGCCGTGGAGCTGGCCAAGGACTGGCGCACCGACCGCATCCTGCGCCGCCTCGAAGCCATGCTGGCGGTGGCGGATAGCGAGTGCTCGCTGATCATCACTGGCAACGGCGACGTGCTGGAGCCGGAGCATGGCCTGGTCGCCATCGGCAGCGGCGGCCCCTACGCCCAGAGCGCAGCGCGCGCCCTGCTCGACCACACCGACCTGCCGCCGGCAGAGATCGTCAAGAAAGCGCTGACCATCGCCGCCGATCTGTGCATCTATACTAATCAGAACCACGTGATTGAAGTACTTGAATAGGTGAGGGGTGAGGCGGGAGAGGTGAGACGGAAAGTCAAAACCACGCACCGCACCGGGTTTTACGCCTCACCCCTCACCTTCTAACCCCTCTCTGTGAGCGTAGCGAACATGACCCCCATGACCCCCCAGGAAATCGTCCACGAACTGGACAAGCACATCATCGGCCAACAGGCCGCCAAGCGCGCCGTCGCCATTGCCCTCAGGAACCGCTGGCGCAGGCAGCAGGTGGCCGAGCCGCTGCGCCACGAAATCACGCCGAAAAACATCCTGATGATCGGCCCGACCGGCGTCGGCAAGACCGAGATCGCGCGGCGC
>JAJXTJ010000324.1 GCA_021783895.1 Pseudomonadota bacterium
GATCAGCGCCGGCTCTTCCTCGCGCGAACACGCCACCTTGAAGGCGCGGCCGAGAATATGGATGTCGATCGAGCGCGGGCCGGCCATCAGTTGTCCTCCGGCAGGGTTTGGAGCAGCGTCTGCAGCCGGGTTTTGGCGGCGTCCAGGCGGGCGGTCAGCTGTTTGTTGTCTTGCTGCGTGGTGAGCAATTGCTGGCGCAGCGCGATGTTGTCGCGCCGCAGGTTGTGGCACAACTCGGCCACCTGGCGGATTTTGGCTTCGAGGGTTTCGAGTTCGGCGTGCATGGCCGCGACTATAGGGGGCGCTTCACGCACGGTCAATCGCGCCCGGATATAATGCGCTGCTTCAGGTGCCGACGCAGCTTTCCGCTGCCGAGGATAAACGGGAAACAGGTGTGCAGTCTGACTGCCAAGCCTGTGCTGCCCCCGCAACGGTAAGCGTTGTTGTACGGCGTTTCACACAGCCACTGTCGCAAGATGGGAAGGCGAAACGCCTCATGCGCGAGCCCGGATACCGGCCTGAGCCCTGTCGTTCGATGACAGCGGATCGTGCAACGCGCCTGCGGGGAACCAGGCGCCCCAACCGGAAACTCATCATGCGTCATACCTCCCTCGCGCTTGCGCTCGCCGCCGGCTTCGCTGCGCCCGCTCACGCGGAAACCCTGCCGGAATTCGTCGGCGAAACCATCGTCGTCACGCCCACACGGTCCCCGCAAAATGCCTCACAGGTAATTGCCGACGTGACGGTGATTACCGCTAGCCAGATTGCCGAAGCTGGTCAAACCACCTTGGTCGAAATGCTACAGGCTCAGCCGGGCATCGAGCTCAAACAAAGCGGCGGGGCGGGCTCCAGCGCCTCAATCTTTGTGCGTGGAGGAAACGGCAATCAAGTGCTGGTGCTGGTCGATGGCTTGCGTGTTTCCAGTGCAACGCTAGGGACGACCGCATTGCAGAACATCAGTCTGGATCAGGTAGAACGGATCGAGATTCTTCGTGGTTCAGCTAGCAGCCTTTATGGCAGCGGAGCGGTTTCCGGTGTGATCCAGGTTTTCACCAAACAAGGACAAGGCGCGCCTAAGCCCAGTCTAAGCTTTGGCGCCGGTACCTATAATGAATTTAAGGTGGCAGCTGGTTATGGTGGCGCGATGGACGATACCCGCTTCTATCTGGGTGCAGGGTATGAAACGAACAATGGCTTTTCCGCCACCAATGCCACCAATTTCAGCTACGTTCCTGACGACGACGGTTACCGCAACGCCAACGCTTCCATCAACGTCGAGCAACAACTTTCGGATGAAAACCAGATCGGTTTGAAATCCTTCTACAACCGTAGTCGCGTCGAATACGACGCGGGGGTGATCGGTGTCAATGACCGCATGTGGCAAACCGTCGCCACCCTTGCCCTTTACAGTAAAAATCGCCTCGCCCCCAACTGGCAAAGTCAGCTCACTCTAGGTGTCGGGCTGGATGACCAGGTGGCCGACGATGCCTATGGAAATGCCAAATATCGCACCGCCACAAACCAGCTTCAGTGGCAAAACGATTTTCGCCTGTCCGCAGGCCAACTCTCCGCCACGCTGGAATATAACCGCCAGAATGTGGACAGTACGGTGGCATTTTCCGCGGATAGCCGCAACGTCAAGTCCGGCCAGTTGGCCTATCAACTCAGCGCAGGCCCGCACAATCTTTTTGCCAGCGCACGTTATGACGATTACAGCGATTTTGGGGGGCAGACCACAGGTAACCTGGGCTATGGCTACACCCTGGGTGGCGGATGGCGAGTGGCAGGCAGCTTGGGCACGTCTTTCAAGGCGCCGACCTTCAATGACATGTATTACCCATCCTCGCCATTTTACGTGGGCAATCCCAATCTCCAGCCAGAACAGGGCACTAGTAGCGAGTTGAACCTGGCCTGGCAAGATGGGCCGCACCAGTTCAAGGCCGTTGCCTATTACAACAAGGTGAAAGACCTGATCGTCTATGAGTTTCCCACCATGCAGAATGTTAGCAACGCCCGTCTCGAAGGGATGGAATTCACCGGGCAGACCCGGCTGGGCGACATACGACTTAAAGCCAGCCTTGATCTGGCGCGACCCGAAGATGAAGCCACCGGCAATACCTTGGTCTACCGGGCGCGACAGTATGGCAACCTGGAAGCCAGCTACGATTTCGGCAAACTCAATCTCGTCGCTCAAGTCATCGCCAGTGGCATGCGTTATACCAACGCCGCCAATACTGCTTCGCTAGGCGGCTATGCTGTAGTGAACCTGTGGGGCATATATCCGTTATCGCCGGAATGGAAAGTGCTCGGCAGACTTAACAACCTGCTGGATAAAACGTACAGCCTGGATACCGGCTATAACATGCCGGGTATTAATGCCTTTGTAGGTTTTGATTACAGCCCGAAGTGATTTCCGCTCGCTATACAAGCCAAGCCGACAGAAGGAGGGCGCCTTTGCCGATCCTGGCAACGTATAAATTTCGGGACGCACGCAATGGCTGGGTGAGCGTGGAATACATCTTTAAATTAAGAGTATCGGGGCGGTCATGCAAGAGGACTTGAAGGGTGCGCGCCATGCAAATCGCATGGTGCGCAAAAAAGCCGTCATCGACGCCGCCATCGCCGCGGCCACCGACGAACACGGCCTGCTCATCGTCATCACCGGCAACGGCAAAGGCAAGAGCACGTCGGCCTTCGGCACCGTGGCGCGCGCCTTGGGCCACGGCATGAAGGTTGGCGTGGTGCAGTTCATCAAGAGCCGCACCGACACCGGCGAGGAAGCCTTTCTCGGCAAGCACGCCGAATGGCATGTCACCGGCGACGGTTTCACCTGGGACACACAGAACCGCGCGCAGGACATCGCCACCGCGCAGCGCGGCTGGGCGATCGCGGCGCGCATGCTGGCCGATCCGGCGTTCAATCTGGTGGTGCTGGACGAGCTGACTTATTTGTTGAGCTACGGCTATCTCGACACCGACACGGTGCTGGACGCGCTGGCGCAGCGGCCGCCGCTGCAGCATGTGGTGGTGACGGGCCGCGCCGCTCCGGACGCGCTGATCGAACTGGCCGA
>JAJXTJ010000325.1 GCA_021783895.1 Pseudomonadota bacterium
GGCCGGTATCCTGCTGGATGAGAAGGCTTATGCGGATGCCATGAAAACGCTGGAAACGCCGCATGAAAAGGCATTTGACGGCCTCTTTTCCGATCTTGAAGGCGACGTGCTGGCGGCTCAGGGCAAGAGGGCGGATGCCCGTGTTGCCTACCAGACTGCCCTGAAAAAAACGGATGAGAAAAGCGCATATCGCCAGATCGTGCAAATGAAGCTGGATGGCATGGGAGAACAGGGATGAGGAGCAATAAAAAAATAAGATGGCTGTTGGTGCTGGCAACCCTTTTTCAGCTGGCAGGTTGCAGCAGCATGGGGGAGAAGGTTTCTACCGGTTTTGGCCTGTGGGGCGGCAAGGAGGCCGGTGAGAAGCCGGCGATGCTGGTCGAATTCAAGCCTACCGCAGAACTCAAGTCGAGCTGGCAGGAGCACGTCGGTGGTGCCGGGGATACGGTGCTGTTTCCCGCTGTGGTGAGCGACAGCATCTACGCGGCGGGCCTGGATGGGAAGATTACCCTTTTCAGTGCGGAGACAGGCAAGCAGCAGTGGAGCATTGATTCCGGGCGCAAGATTTCCGGCGGCGTCGGTGCGGACAGCAGCCTGGTGGCGGTGGGAACCGTCAAGGGCGAAGTGCTGGCCTTCGACACCAAGGGCCAGCCGCTGTGGCAGGCACATCTTTCGAGCGAAATATTGAGCCCGCCGCAAGTGGCCAATGATATCGTGGTGGTGCGCACCGGCGATGGCCAAATTTTCGGGCTGGATGCCAGGGACGGCAAGCGCAAGTGGGTATACCAGCACGCCATGCCGACGCTCGTCCTGCGCAGCCATGCCGGCGTGGTGGTGGCGCGCGGCGCGGTGTTCGCCGGTTTCGCCGGTGGCAAGCTGGTGGCGCTCGACCTGGCGACCGGCAACATGGGATGGGAAGCGACCGTGGCCCTGCCGCGTGGAGCCACCGAGCTGGAGCGTGTGACCGATGTCAGCAGCCTGCCGGTGGTGGATGATCGTATGATCTGCGCCACCGCCTATCAGGGCCGTACGGCCTGCTTTGATATTGCCAGCGGCAACCTGCTGTGGGCGCGTGACATATCCAGTTTCGCCGGTCTGGCGATGGATGATCGCAATGTTTATGTCAGCGATACCCGCGGTGCGATCCACGCCCTCGACAAGAACAGCGGCGCAACCCTGTGGAAGCAGGACAAGCTGCTTGCCCGCCAGGCCACCGCGCCACTGACTCTGGGACGCTATATCGCGGTAGCCGACGTGCAGGGTTATGTCCATCTGCTGGCGCGGGAGGATGGCAGCTTCGCAGCACGCATCGCCACCGATGGCAGCCAGATCAGCGCGCCTCCCGTGGCGCTGAACCGAGGCTTCCTGGTGCAGACTCGCAACGGCGGGCTGTACGCGTTAACTGTGCAGTAAACTTGATAACTTCGTGAGGGGTGAGAGGTGAGGAGTGATGCGAAAAATCAAAACCTGCACCGTTGCCGTTTTTTCGCCTCACCTCTAACCCCTAACGCCTAACCGAACTCATGAAACCCACACTTGTACTGGTTGGCCGTCCCAACGTCGGCAAATCCACTTTGTTCAACCGGCTAACCAGAAGCCGCGACGCGCTTGTTGCGGACTTGCCGGGGTTAACGCGCGACCGTCATTACGGCCATGGCAGAATGGGGGACAGGCCCTATCTGGTGGTGGACACCGGCGGTTTCGAGCCGGTGGTGAAGGATGGCATTCTTCACGAAATGGCTCGGCAGACCCTGCAGGCGATAGACGAGGCCGATGCCATCGTATTTATGGTCGATGCGCGCCAGGGCTTGACCGCCCAGGACAAGATCATCGCCGACCAGTTGCGCAAAGCCGGGCGTCCGCTATTCCTGGCGGTGAACAAGGCCGAGGGGATGCGGCGCGACGTGGTTGCCGCCGAGTTTTACGAACTCGGGCTGGGCGACCCGCTGGTGATTTCGGGTGCGCATGGCGAAGGCGTGCATGACCTGGTGGAACTGGCGCTGGAGAGCTTTCCGCTGGATGAAGTCGACGAGGAGGACAACGATCACCCCAAGATCGCCATCGTCGGCCGTCCCAACGTGGGCAAGTCCACCCTGGTCAACAGCCTGCTCGGCGAGGAGCGGGTCATCGCCTTCGACCAGCCGGGGACGACGCGCGACAGTATCTACATCGATTTCGAGCGCGACAGCCGACATTACACCCTGATCGATACCGCCGGCATCCGCAAGCGCGGCAAGGTGTTCGAGGCGATCGAGAAGTTTTCCGTGGTGAAAACCCTGCAGGCGGTGGAAGACGCCAACGTGGTGGTGCTGGTGCTGGATGCCCGTCAGGACGTGTCCGAGCAGGATGCCCACATCGCCGGCTTCATTCTGGAAAGCGGTCGCGCCCTGGTGGTCGCGGTGAACAAATGGGACGATCTTTCCGCCGATCGCCGCGAAGTGGTGAAGAACGACATCTCGCGCAAGCTGCAGTTTCTTGATTTCGCCAAGTTCCACTATATTTCCGCCCTGCAAGGCAGTGGCGTGGGCGGTTTGTTCAAGTCCATCGACGGCGCTTATGAGTCGGCCATGATCAAGATGCCCACGCCCAGGTTGACCCGCATTCTCCTCGAAGCCACCACCCAGCACCAGCCGCCCAAGTCCGGCCCGTTCCGTCCCAAGCTGCGCTACGCTCATCAGGGCGGATCCAATCCGCCGCTGGTGATTATTCACGGCACCTCGCTGGCGAGCCTGTCGGCCAGCTACAAGCGCTATCTGGAAAGCACCTTCCGCAAGGCGTTCGAGTTGACGGGTACGCCGCTCAGGGTACAGTTCAAACAGGGGCATAACCCCTTCGCCGACAGGGTGCCTATAGCCAAGACCGACGCCGATGAAAAGCGCGCCCACCGCCAGCGCCGGCGCGGCCGGAAGTTGTATGGCTAAATAAGGTGAGGCGTTAGGGGATAGGGGTGAGGTGAAAATGCGGAGATGGTGCGGGTTTGAACTATCCGCCTCACCCCTCACCTTTTTACCCCTCACGAATAAACGCCTCACCCTCACCT
>JAJXTJ010000326.1 GCA_021783895.1 Pseudomonadota bacterium
CGGCGCGGAGATCGATCTGGTCAACCTGGAGCAGCGCGACCTGCGGCTGAAAGTGGCGCTGGCGCAGGTGGCCGACGATTACGACTTCATCCTGATGGACTGCCCACCGACGCTCAACCTGCTCACGGTCAACGCCTTCGCCGCCGCCGAAACCGTACTGATCCCGATGCAGTGCGAGTACTACGCACTGGAGGGGCTCACCGATCTGGTGGCCACCATCAAAAAGGTGAAGCAGCGGCTCAACCCGGCCATCCAGATCGAGGGGCTCCTGCGCGTGATGTTCGATCCGCGTAGCACGCTGGCGCAACAGGTGTCGGAGCAGATCAAGCAGCACTTTGGCGACAAGGTGTACGACACCGTCATTCCGCGCAACGTGCGGCTTGCGGAAGCGCCTAGCCACGGCCTGCCGGTGCTGGCCTACGACCGCCAGTGCAAGGGCGCGAAAGCCTACATCGAGCTGGCGGAAGAGACATTGAAACGGGCGGGCATCGCCGCCAGGGAGGAAAAATAATGGCCAAAGCCAAGGGACTGGGCCGTGGGCTGGATGCGCTGCTCGGCGGCGAGGATAGCGCCGCGCCGCCGCAGGGTGACCTGCGCATGATGAAGTTGTCGCAGCTTGCTCCCGGCAAATACCAGCCGCGCACGCAGATGGACAGCGAATCGCTGCAGGAGCTTGCCGACTCGATCCGTGCGCAGGGGCTGATGCAGCCCATCCTGGTGCGCGAAGCCGGTAACGGCTACGAAATCATCGCCGGCGAACGGCGCTGGCGCGCGGCGCAGCTCGCGGGCTTGAGCGAAGTGCCGGTATTGCTGCGCGAAGTCGCCGACGACGCGGTGGCGGCGATGGCGCTGATCGAAAACATCCAGCGCGAAGACCTCAATGCTATCGACGAGGCGCACGGCCTGCACCGGCTCATCCAGGAATTTGGCATGACGCACGAGGCGGTCGCAGCGGCGGTCGGCAAGTCGCGCGCGGCGGTATCGAATCTGCTCCGGCTTCTGAATCTGTCACGCCCGGTGCAGGACATGCTCACCGCCGGCCTCATCGAAATGGGCCATGCGCGCGCATTGCTGCCGCTCAATGCAGCGCAGCAGCGGGAACTCGCGCATGAGATCGAGACGAAAGCGCTCTCGGTGCGCGAGGTTGAACGGCGGGTGGCTCGCCTGAAAGAACCGCCTGCTGCACCGTCGAAATCGACCGCGCCCTCGCGCGACACCTTGAGACTGGAAGAGGCCCTCTCGGACGCCCTGGGCATGACCGCGCAGGTGCAAAACGGCAGCAAGGGCAAGGGCAAACTCATCCTGCATTTTGGCAGCCCGGACGCACTTGATGGGCTTTTGCAACGGTTGGGGATAGCGCTCTGACCCAAAACCGTCATCAAGTCGTCTGATAATTGCATAGACCGAGCTAATTCGAGTATCATGCCCGGCTAATGTTCTCAGGAAACCAGCGCATCGTCCTCACGGCCCCGCGCAAGGTGGCCTGGGCACAGGCGGCTTTGCTGCCCTGTGCGGCCTTGCTGGGCGGCTGGACGACAGGCTTTGCGGGTGCAATGGCAGCAGGGTACGGCGTGGCAGTCGGGCTGGTCGTCACGCTGGCGCTGGTCCGGCGCGAGGCGCAGGCCATGCGGCATCCCGAATGGGATCAGCATCGCCTGTTCAGGCTGTTCATCCTCGCTGGCGTGGAACGGCTTGGGGTGCTCGCGGGCCTGCTGCTGATTGGTCTGGCGGGTCTTGAGCTAGCGCCTCTGCCGTTGTTGCTGGGCCTGATGGCGTCACAGCTTGGCTGGCTGGCGGCTTCGGCCGGTACGCGCCGGCCGACCGGGTCGCCACCCGCGGCGGCTGAATAACACGCCGTTCACGGCGGACAAGCAAGGTTGGTTCTGTATGGAGCGTCGGCGCTTCATCCAAAACTCACTTTGAAAATTCGATACCATGGCTTCGGAATACGCATCCTCCGGCGAATACATCAAGCACCATCTGCAGAATCTGACCTACGGCCAATTACCGGCCGGCTATGAGCGCCACGACCACAACGGCCAAGTCGAGGTGCTGCAGCAAGCCACCTGGACTGTCGCGCACAATGCGGCAGAAGCCAAGGACATGGGCTTCTGGGCGATCAACCTGGACAGCATGATCTTCTCGGTCGGTCTGGGTGTGCTCTTCCTGTTCTTCTTCAGCCTCGCCGCCAGACGTGCCACGGCGGGCATTCCCGCCGGCCTGCAGAACTTCGTTGAGTGGGTCGTCGAGTTCATCGACGACGCCGTGCGCGGTTCCTTTACCTACAAGAATCCGCTGGTCGCGCCCCTTGCGTTGACCATCTTCCTCTGGGTGTTCCTGATGAACTTCATGGACCTCATCCCGGTTGACTGGCTTCCCTATGCCGCCTCACTCGCCGGCGTGCCCTACTTCAAGGTCGTGCCGTCGACCGACCCCAACGTCACCTTCGGCCTGTCGCTATCGATCTTCTTCCTTGTGCTTTTCTACAGCGTCAAGATGAAAGGCCCCGGCGGCTTCTTTGCCGAACTGGCTTTCCAGCCTTTCCCCAAGTGGTTGTTCCCGGTCAACCTGCTGCTTGAGGGTGTGGGCCTGATTGCCAAGCCGATCTCGCTGGCGCTGCGTCTCTTCGGCAACATGTACGCGGGTGAAATGATCTTCATCCTGATCGCGCTGATGTTCGGCGGTGGCTGGCTCATGGCTGTGTTCGGTGGCGCGCTGCAATGGGCGTGGGCGGTGTTCCACATCCTCATCATCACCCTGCAGGCCTTTATCTTCATGACGCTGACCATCGTCTACCTCGACATGGCACACAGCGAGCATCACTGATCGTTCACAAGAATTCTGGTTTCTTTTTCAACTTTAATTTTCTAATCAGGAGTAACAAACATGGAAATGACTCAAGCCGTTCTGTTTATCGCTGGCGCACTGATGATGGGCCTGGGCGCACTGGGCGCAGCTGTCGGTATCGGCATCCTCGGTGGCCGCTTCCTCGAAGGTGCGGCCCGTCAGCCCGAGCTGATCCCCATGCTGAGAT
>JAJXTJ010000327.1 GCA_021783895.1 Pseudomonadota bacterium
TGATTGATGGTGATTCAACGAGGCGTTGCCGCTCCTTCCGCCCGCGCCTTCGGGATGACCAGCAAGGTGAACCGGCCGCTGGGCGTCCAGTCGCGCAGGAACGTCCGACGGCTCTCGATGCGCCGGCCGAACTCCGGATCAAGCATAACGAGTGTGCGGCGCGCCGGGTCGTAACCGGTGACGACAAGATAATGACCCGGAGATCGCTTTCCGGATCCGAACATGACGATGAGGGGACGGCGCCGCTCGAGATGCCGGTAGATCCCGGCTGCGTCCTGACCGAGGTCTCCGGGAAAGAGCAGTGCGGTATAGCCCGCCTGCGCGAAAGCGGCCTTGAGATCGCGACCCGAAATTCCGCCCCGGGTCTGCGTATCCTGCAGGAGGCGTCGGCGCGTCCGCCGGGGGAGCGGTACGCCGTAGTAACGGCTCACCATGTCGGCTACTGCGAGGCCGCAAAGATTGTCCGACGCCTGCTTCTCGAAGGGCACCGGGAGCACCACGGCCGAGCGGGAAAGATGCCCGGTCGCATTCAGGATGCCATTGTAGGTCGCGCAGCCGCCCAGGGCGGCCAGGGTGAGCGCCATGAGGGCGCGCAGATAGGTACGATGAAGGAGAGTAACGCGGTGCGTGGTCATCATAGCGTCGGTATGCGCTGGTCTTTCAAATGGCGTGTTCCAATAAAAGCTATAGGTAACGCAAGGCCAGAATTCCATCCCTCAAAAGTGGGATTTTGCCGCAGACGGGGCAGACGCTGCCATGACACCGCGATACGTCCGGGGACGGATCGGCATGACGTTTTTCGGGGATTCGGTTGCTGGGATCGAGCATTGCCGGACATGGCACCTCCCTGCGAGAACACAGAAGGGACAGGGTTGAGTCCCTCTCCGATCGGAACACGGATTTCCGCGGGCGCCGGCACTTGGGAATTCACATTGATCGGGCCGCGACACCCCGTGTGGCAATCGCGTCGGCGAATACCCGCCCCGCTTGCCTGATGTGCTTTTTGGCGGTCATATTGTGACGTTCCAGATGAACCGTACCACCGGCGATCAAGCGGCCTTGTGGACCGGCAAGCTGGTACGTCGCGGCTAACTGGAACGTAAATGATGCGGACATCACCACGGCGTCGGGCACCAGGAAATCCACGATGCCACTGGACGCCGTACCCTTGTCAACCATGTCTTTGGTCAGCGTTACGGTCAGAATGTAGTCTGGGTTGTTCTCCGTAATGGCAGCAACGCCATATCCGGAGGTCAGCGCTTCGCCGATCCGGTTTTTGATGTTGCCTAATTTTGAAGGACCGCACTTGAAATAATAATCGTTGTTTACGAGACCCGTTGGGTCAGGGTCTTTCGGGCAATTCGCCCGCACCTTGATGGCGAAGCGCTTGCCGGCGTATGCCGTCTGGACGATGGCACCGGACTGCGGCGCGGCGGGCACCGCAACAGCCGGTGTTGTGGCGGCAGCCGCATTTCCGAGTCACACCAGCCTCCTCCGCTTCAATTCATGCGCCCCCTGTCAAGTGCCCCGCACCCGATTGCTTCCGGTCAGTTGCCAGACCCGCAATCCCGCCGGACGAACAATACCGAACCCCGGTTCGCAGCAGATGCGAACCGGGCCCCTGTCGCTTTACTCGGTTGCGGTGATCACGGCGACACTGGTTGCCGAGGCGTTATTGGCGGCGGCCGTGGCGCTGGGTGTCGAAGCGGGCGTGGATGACGATGGTGCAAAACCCCAGATTGGGCCTGAGACGGAAATTTCCCGGGCTTACGGACCTGTCCGGAATACGGGATAGCCGTTGTCAGAATACCGCTGGCGTGTTCTTGTCATCCTAGGGTGCGAACGCAACGAGCCCGCAGATGGTGCGATCCGCTTCGATTTCTTGCATCCGGCTCAATGGGGAAAGGCGCCTGCAATGGTTTGTCAGTGACGACCCAAATCCGCTTATTATGTAATGACGACAAGATCCGGAAAAACCACATCGTCTTAGGACAGCATGCGCAAAAGCCCCCTCTGCTTAGGAGGGTTGCACCGGGGATAGTGGCGACCGGTGTGCGGAACCGGAGAAAGTAAGCGGCAAGTGGCAGGTTGAGGGGATCAGGTAAAAAAGGCGTGATTGCCGAGAGCGCCACACCAGGTATTGATCCCAGTCTCGCAAGTTCGTCTCAACACCGTGATTCACTACTTTTGGTTGCGCCAGCGGTAGAGCGTCCATTCGGCGATGCCGGTGTCTCTGGCGAGGACCGGAATCGACATTTTGCCTTCCAGAATCCGGCACACCCTCTGAACCAAGCCCCTGGGCTACGGGCCCGCCCCGGTCGCGCTCAGATCGGGCCGAACGCTTGCCGAGCACACGAAACACCTTTGACTCCCGACGCCTGGACGGCATCTCGGGCGCCCTCAGCCAGGCAGCCTTCTGCCGCTCATGCGGATCTACCCCTTCCGCGGAATCCGTTCCGCCGCCGGCGCAGTCGCCCGGCGCTTGGGCGGCGGCTGGATAAACGCAGCCACAAACAGCCATGCAGCTGTCAGTCCCGCGCCGGCCAGGAACACTGCCGGTCGGCCCACGTGCTGTGCCAGCAAACCGCTGACGGTGCCGCCAACAAAGATCCCCAGAGACTGCCCGGTATTGTAGACACCCAGCGCGAGCTCCTTGCGCGCCGGCGGGGCCGTGCGCGAAACCAGCGACGGAAGCAGCGCTTCCATCACATTGAAGCCGATGAAAAAAAAGAACAGCCCCGCTATCAGTACCACGGGATGGTCGTAGCCGGTCGCCATGGCCAGCATGCTCAGCATGAGCACGGCCACCGCACCCAGGAACACCGGCTTCATATGCCCCCGCCGCTCGGCCCAGATGATGCCGGGGACGGCCAGCACGAACGACAGCACGGTGACCGGCAGATAGACCATCCAGTGATTGCGCAGCGGGATGCCGACGTGCCGGATCAAGGCTATGGGCAACACGAGGAACAGGCTGACCTGCAGGAAATTGACTACAAAGATCGAGAAATCAAACCGCAGCAG
>JAJXTJ010000328.1 GCA_021783895.1 Pseudomonadota bacterium
TCGGCCGAGATATCGTCAGTCTCCGCGGTCTCCGATGCGGTGATTGGCGTCTGCTCGGTGTCTTGATCGACGCCGAAGTCCTCATAGGCATCCTTGCCCTCGCCGGTCGCCGGCACGGTGGCCGCGTCCGCGACGGGTTTGACCTGCACCGTCTGCCCACGCTTGAGATCGGCATAGCGCTTGGGGTTCGAAATCAGCACGTACACGGCGCTATCGCCACTGCGCCCATTGGTGTTGCGTACCGCGAAGTACAGCGCGACCAGGGGGTTGGTGGTCCAGTCCATGAAGCGGGTCGGCAGACCGTGATGCTGGGCAATCGCCAACTCCTCCCAGGGCGTCATTGGCCGGTGCTGCACATAGGTCAGCAGGTGGTTGCTGAAGGTCTCCAGCACCTCGCATTCCAGTTGTTCCAGTGCAGCCAACGGCAGCATGCCGAGATGGGCGTAGCGGGCGATGGATGGCTTCAGCGAATAACCCTCGTGCACGCGCCTGCTTTGGCCGCGAAAATAAAGTCGGCGCTTCTGCTCGCCGTTCGCACCCAGCTCCTTGTGGATGGTGTTGAGATACTCGTCGAAGCTCTGGATTTCGAATGGCGTGCTCACGCGACAGCCTCCCGCACGTCGATTTTGCCGGTTACGGCAGAAGTAATCAGGGCTTGGCGGTATTCGGTGAGACGGTCGACCGCAACGTCAGTCCGTTCAATAAGCGCATCAAACTTGGCAGCCTCACAGTCCAGATACTCAATGATCCCAAATTGCTCAGCCAAAGGAGGGACGGCAAGCCACACTTCTTTCAGCGACTCCGAATAGATCACCTCAATGGTTGTTGCATTGCTCATCAGTTTTAGTTGATCGAGAACGAAGCCACTTTCTTCAATAAGCAATTCAAGATAGCGGTCTGTAATGTGAGCCTTATTCAGCTGTAACCGCATTAGACAGGGGTGCAAGATTCCTTTCTCGGCATCACTCGGTATTACCATGCATCGGCCAATAGTCCCGCGAGTTGTTACAAGAAGATCTCCAGGAAAGACCTCAAATGATCTCAGTTCATTAAATTTTTCGAGGGAAATGTAATTGTCACCGCTCGATATATCTCTATCAATTACAGTTCGCTGATTGAATACCTTGATTTCGCTATCAAGCATTTCTGAACTGTGCAGTTGGCTCCCAAAAGGCCCTGTCTTGATTGCTCCTTTCTTGGCCTTAAGAACGTGCTTTAGACGGACGATGTTCCATGTGCTTGGCACGACTCCAAGGAAATCCACCCCCGAATCCTTCATCTCCGGATTCGGCTCCAGCCCTGCCGCCTTGGCGGCCTCGGGTGGCAGGCCACGGGTGACGGTGCGAGCTATCAGGGCGCTGCGCTTTTCCTTGAGCTTTTCGATGAGCTGACGCTTCTTCGCCACCAGCGTGTCGATCTGCGCGGTCTTGGCATCAAGGAAGCGGGCGATGGCCTCCTGCTCGGGCTGCAGTGGCAAGGGACACTGGATGGAACCGAGCATGTCCAGATTCAGGCCGTCCCTCGCCTCGCCACCTGCCAGATTTCGGATGTTCTGGTAGTTGGCGCTCAACCACCAGAAAAGGTAGCGTGGTACGAGCCGGTGATCGGGAATGATCGCCGCCATCGATTGATTGCAGGTGGTCTCTATGCCCAACTGCGCAACCATTCCCTTGGTCTTGCCCTGGCCGGCGAGGGCCATTACGAGCGCATCCTTCGGAATCCACTTTGCACTACTGTTGGTGAAACCTTCTCGGGTTATCAATGCCGATGGCTCGGTGATATAGCCATCATTCACAGCACCGGAATTGATCCACGGGATATCGCCATCTTCCCAGTAGGCTTCATTGCTTTTGTCGGGCGTACCGCCGGCGTATCGGCGCGACATCCAACGCAAAGCGCCGGCCTCCCAATGTGCGGGCATGCGATCAAGCCAGGCGAACGGGCTTGGCTTGTAGTCACTGTAGGGCACGTACTTCATGCCGCAACTCCCCGTGCCGCCTCGACCGCCGCTTTCCAGAACGCCTCCTTGTCCCAATCCGGCGGGAAGCCCATGTGGGGGCGCGAAACCTGCGGATAGCGATCCAGCAGATGCACCAGCCGTTCCGCCCACCGACTTTCCGGACAGACCACCTGCATCAGCGCTTCGATCACCACCAGTTGCAGGTAGAGGCGGCGGCGCGGATTGAGCGTCTGTGCCGGATGCCCGTGCGCGCCGGTGGCAATGGCCTCGGGCACGACGGGCCAGGAGGCCGGAATCCTCTTCGGCATCTCCGGGCGGCTGCCGAATTCGCGGTTCCACACCCGGGCGTGGTGCGCGCAGACATTACGCAGATCAGAGAGGCTGCGGAACCAGGACTTGAGCAGTGGAAATTTCCAACCGAAGTGGGCTTCGATGCGCTGGGTGTCCTTGGCTTGCCGCAGGTGGGCAAAGAGGATGGAGACTTCCTTGAAGGTCAGCAGTTCGACCGCCATCCAGATCGGCGGCTGCGCTGGTGCGGCGGTGTACTTGCTGCGGTAGTGGGCCAGGAAGGTCTCGACCTCGCGGGCCTTGGCTTCGTTGTCCAGCCGGTTGATCAGCCAGCCGTGGTCGTAGCGGGTGTCGAACAGCTTGGCGTCGAGATAGCCGTGCGGGCCGTGATGCTCGGCCAGGGTGTTGGTGAGCTGGGCGCGCAGCGCGACTTCCAGCCGTTCGATGGCATCCAACAGCAGAAGCCGCAATTCCCGGTCAAAGATGTACAGGTGCAGGACATCGTCGAAACTCGTGCCGTCCAGGAAGATGTGATCGGTCTGGCCAGGCCGGTAGAACGGCCGTGTATAGGCCGACAGGCGGTAGTAGCTGATGTTGCCCAGGTAATGCCGGGCGCGGGCTTCGTCGGGGATCGCCAGCCCCCGCTGCCGCAGGGTGTCGAGGTGCTGGTCGATGGACTGGGCGGGCTTGTCGAAAGTGGTCATCGGCAAACCCCAGACGCAAAAAACCCGCCAAAGTGTGCATCGTTGAGAGGCATGGCGGGTGTGTAGATCGG
>JAJXTJ010000329.1 GCA_021783895.1 Pseudomonadota bacterium
CACAATCACCGTCTCCAGCACCAGGGTGCCGCACACCCAGCCCACCACGGAAAGGCGCGCGTCACGCTCGCTCCGGGCGGAAAAGAATTTCTGGTACATCGCCTGGTTGCCCAGCATCAGCGCGAAAGTGGGCAGAAAGTAGCCCATGACCCCGCCAAAACTCATCGTCCCCATCGGGCGCAGGTGGCTGGGCGGCAGCGCCGCACGCACGGCGTTCCATCCGCCTGCGTGCGCAATCATCGCCGGCAGCGCAAACAGGCAGCCGACGGTCACGACCAATCCAATCACCAAATCCGTGTAGGCCACCGACGACATTCCCGCGAGCGCCGTGAACAGAATTACAAACATCGCCAGGATGATGGTGCCCGCCGTTTCGCTCATGCCGAAGGCGAGCTTCAGAATCCGGCCGCCGCCGCGGAATTGATAGCTAACGATTGCCGTGTAAGAAACAATGATGCAGATCGTCCCCAGCACGCGAGCCATAGGGCTGTAACGAACCTCAAGCAGGTCCGGAATGGTGTACTGCGCAAAGGAACGCGCGCGCCCGGCGATAAAGTAAATCACCAGCAGGCCGGCCCAGCCTCCCGCAGGGAGCCACAACGACGCCAAGCCCTGCTTGTAGGCGAACTCGGCGCCGGCAAAAAGACTTCCCGCACCGATCCAGGAACAAAGCAAGGTAAATATCAATACCCAGACCGAAAGCTGGCGGTCCGCCACCATGAAGTCGGTGTGCGTCTTCAGCTTGAATGAGCGGACAACGCTGACGGTGAGCAGCGCCAGAACAATCAAAACCAGGCTGATCGCGTAGATCATCGTCTAACGGCCTTTCTGCTGCGCCAGCGCTTCCAGGCGCGAGATGGTTTCCTGTGCGGGGCCCGCAGTGATGCGGATAAGCTTTCGCCGCGATTTCGCTCCCGTCACGATTTCGATTGCGGAGCGCGGCACGCGGAGCAATACTGCCAGGAAATCGACGGCCGCTTCGTTTGCCTGGCCCTCCACAGGCGGCGCAGTGAGTTCCAGGCAGAGTTCACCGGCTGAATTCCGCAGCAGGCGCCTGCGGCCGGAACGCGGCTTGATTTTAAGCCAGAACGTCACCCTGTTGCCTTCGGTGGTGTAGTCGGTCATGGAATTTTCCCTGCAGCGTTCAGGGCCGACATCTGGTTCAGAAACGTGTCTCTCGCAAAGGCGCAAAGGAAATTTCGGCTACCGCTACCGCTCGCCAAAAATGGCCGTGCCCACGCGAACAATAGTGGCGCCTTCTTCGATGGCAACTTCAAAATCGTGGCTCATGCCCATGGAAAGTTCGCGCATTTGGACGCCTGGCAGATTGCGGGCCACGATGCGCCCGGCCAGCTCACGCAGGTGGCGAAAATAAGGCCGCGCGTTTTCAGGGTCGTCGAAGAAAGGAGGCAAGGTCATCAGGCCGCGCAACTCAAGCGCCGGCAGCGCGGCAATCCTTTCCGCCATCCGAGCCAGGTCATCTTCCTCCACGCCGAACTTGCTTTCTTCTTCTCCGAGATGGACCTCAATCAGGACGGGCATTTTGCGCCCGAGCGCTGCGGCCTCGCGGTCGATTTTTTCCGCAAGGTGCAGGGAATCAATCGAATGGATCCAGTCAAACAACCGGCAGGCCGGTTTGACTTTGTTCGACTGCAGATGGCCGATCAGGTGCCAGGCGGCGTCAAGGTCTTCGAGTTCCTGCATCTTGACCGCTGCCTCCTGCACGCGGTTCTCACCAAACTCACGCAGCCCCGCGGCATAGGCCATGCGGATTGCTTCCGTTGGCTTGGTTTTCGAAACGGCAACCAGCCGGACATCCTCAATGGCGCGGCGGGACCGACGACAGGCGCTCTGGATGCGCTCCTGAACGCGCTCGATGTTTTCTGCAATGTTCAAGATAGACTGCTCCACCAGGAAATTTCGTGCAGGGCCACGCCGCAACCTGCGCGCCTCCAGGATGTTGCGCAAGTTCGTTATTGTACCATCGGCCTACGCCAAGTTTTCGCCTTGTGGCCGATGAACATCCGATGTTAGTATTGCAGTCCTCATCCTGGCAAACGGAACCCAAATCCGGTTTCCACGGTCACCACGTTTACGGGGACACTAATCACGGTCAGGTGCTTCTAGTCAGAGGGAGAGAAGAAAGCTATGTCCCACGGCATATTCATCACTCTAGAGGGGATCGACGGGACAGGAAAAAGCACTCATGCACGCCGCCTGGCAGCGTATCTTCGCAAGCGCGGAATCGCCACGGTGCTGACGCGCGAACCCGGCGGCACCAAGGTGGGCGAGCAGATCCGGCGCCTGCTGCTGAATCCCAAAATCACAAAGATGTCGTCGCTCACTGAACTAACCCTGATGTACGCAGCGCGGGAGCAGCATCTGGAAGAAGTGGTGCGTCCCGCGCTGGCAAGAGGCCATGTGGTCATCAGCGACCGCTACAATGACGCGTCGTTCGCCTACCAGGGCTATGGTCGCATGCTGGGCGCGCAGACGGTCCGCGCGCTTGATCGCATCATCTGCGGAAGTACGCAGCCCGAACTGACCCTGCTGTTGGATCTCGACCCGCAGGCGGCGCTGGGCCGCGCGCGCAAGCGGAACAAGCGGCAACGGGTTAAAAATACCCGGTTTGAAAATCATGGGCTAAAATTTCAGAAGCGGGTCCGCACGGGATATCTGGCGCTGGCGCGCCAGCAACCCCGGCGAATTAAGCTGGTCCAGGCCGACCGGCCGGTCGCCGAGATCGAGGGCGAAATCCGCAAGATTGTCGATGCGTTGCTGGCCCGGCGACGCGTGCGCGTCACCACCAATGGCGGCAGCAACAAGAAGTAAAGGAACGGCGGAGCAGAATATCGCTCCTGCGGTCCTTTAGTGGGACGGATTGAAAGGGCGGGCCGCAGCGCGAAAAACAGACCATGGGATTTGATTCATTTCTGGGCAACGCCAAGGCTGTCCAGGCAGTCCGCGAGATGCTGGGCCGCGGGCGCGTGCCGGGATCGATGCTGTCCACTTGACCG
>JAJXTJ010000330.1 GCA_021783895.1 Pseudomonadota bacterium
ATGTCTTTCTGCTTGTCAGCTTCGGCCTTAATCTGCTCAGCCTCGGCCGCGCCGGTGGAACGCAGCTCGTTGGCCACCCGCTTGCGTTCCGCCTCCATGCGCCGATACACCGATTCGCTCACTTCCTTGGGCAATTCCACGCGTTGCAGGCGCACGTCGACCACTTGTACGCCGATCTTGCTGGCATCGGCCTGGGCCTTGGCGCGGATGGAATCCATCACCTCGTCGCGCTGGCTGGACACCACCTGGTTGACGGTAAGCTTGCCGAATTCGGCCCGCATCAGGTCGTTCACCGTCTGGTCGAGACGGGTCATGGCGCGCGCCTCGTCGCCGCCCACCGAGACGTAGTATTGCCTGGGGTTCACCACACGCCATTTCACGAAGGAATCGACCAGCAGGTTCTTCTTCTCCGAGGTGAGATAACGCTGCGGCTCGGCCGTGTCCAGAGTCAGAATGCGGGTGTCGAAATAGCGCACGTTTTCCAGCAGGGGAATCTTGAAATAAAGCCCCGGCTGCTTGATCACCGAAACGATCTGGCCCAGGCGGAACACGATCGCGGCCTGGCGCTGGTCCACCACGAACATGCTGGCGTTGGCGAGTATGAGCACCACCACGACGATGGCGATGATGCTGCCCCAGTTGCGCTTCATGGCCGATCCTCCCGGGCGCGGCTGCGGAAGGCATCGCGCGAACGGAACAGCGATTCCCCGGCGGCCGGCGCGGCGGGCGTTGCTGTCGTCGCCGGTTGGTCGGACACCGCCGGCGGCGGTGCGGCCGGCGCCGCGGGAGCGGCGCGCGGTGTGGCCATCTGTTGCAGTTTGTCGAGCGGCAGATAGAGCAGATTGTGGCTGCCGTTCTGCTCAACGATGACCTTGCTGGTATGGCTCAAGACCTGCTGCATGGTATCGAGATACAGCCGGGTGCGGGTGACTTCCGGAGCCCGGCGGTATTCGGCGGCGATCTGGTCGAAGCGGCTGGCGTCGCCCTTGGCTGTGGCGATGACCGATTGCCGATAGCCCTGCGCCTCTTCGATCAAGCGGGCCGCCAACCCCTTGGCGCGCGGCACAACATCGTTGGCATAAGCCTGCGCCTCATTTTTCTGCCGCTCCTTGTCCTGGCCCGCCTTCACCGCATCGTCAAACGCCGCCTGTACCTGTTCGGGCGGCTGGATGTTCTGCAGGGTGACCTGGCTGATAGCGATGCCAGTGCCGTAGCGGTCGAGTATTTTCTGCATCAGGCTCTTGGCCTGCGCGGCAACGTCGGTGCGCCCTTCATAAAGGACGTAATCCATTTTGCTGCGGCCAACGATTTCGCGCATGGCCGATTCCGCCACTTGCTTCACGGCATCGTTGGGGGAGCGGTCATTGAACAGATAGTCCTCCGGATTCTTCACCGTGTACTGGACCGCGAACTGGAGATCGACGATGTTTTCATCGTCCGTTAGCATGAGCGATTCCTGCGGAATCTTATTGCGCACGTTGTTGCGATAGCCGATCTCGACCGTGCGTACCTGATCGACATTGACCACCTGCACGCTCTCGATTGGCCAGGGCAGATGCCAATGCGGCCCTGGCTGAGTGGTTTCCGTATATTTGCCGAAACGCAGCACCACGCCGCGCTCACCCGCATCGACAATGTAAAAGCCGCTGGCCAGCCACAAGGCCGCAATCGCTGCCAGCACAAACCCGATCAGCGAACGCCCAGGAATCAGAGGGGCCCCGGCGGGCGCCCCGGAAGGCTCACCGCCTTTCCCCTTGCCACCGAACAGGCCTGCAAGCCGCTTGTTCAGGCGCCGCCACAACTCATCCAGGTCAGGCGGTCCGCCATTATCTTTTTTCCCCCACTGGGGATCGTTCCACGCCATATCTCGGATCAATGAAGAAGGGAAAGCTCGCCGGTTTTCTCGAAGGCTTTGCCGGCACCCGTCGCCTCGGCCAAGGCGTCGCGCAACTGCCCGAGCCCGGCGCCCGTGCGGGCGGACACGTAAACGCTGCGAATCTTACCATACTCGTCGCGCAGCACTTCCGGCCCCAGCGCCGTTAGATCGATCTTGTTGTACGCCCGTATTTGCGGCACATCGGCAGCGCCGATGCGGGCAAGTACCTGCTCCACCTCGGCGATCTGGTGCTCGCGATGCGGGCTGGCGGCATCCACCACATGCAGCAGCAGGTCGGCCTGCGCAGTCGCCTCAAGGGTGGCATGAAAAGCGGCCACCAGTTCATGCGGCAAACGCGTGATGAAACCCACGGTGTCGGATAGCACGATATCGCTCCCTTCCCCCAGATACAGCCGTCGCGTAGTCGTATCCAGGGTGGCGAACAACTGGTCTGCCGCGTACACGCCGGCCTTGGTCAAGGCATTAAAAAGGGTGGACTTGCCGGCATTGGTGTAACCCACCAAGGCCACGGCCGGAACACGCCGCCGCTCGCGCGCCCGGCGCTGCACCTGGCGCTGGCGTTCGAGCTTCTGCAGGCGTCCGGTAAGCATCTTGACCCTGTCCCCCAGCAGGCGGCGGTCGGTTTCCAACTGCGTTTCGCCGGGGCCGCGCAAACCGATGCCGCCCTTTTGCCGCTCCAGGTGGGTCCACCCGCGCACCAGCCGGGTGGACAGATGCTTGAGTTGGGCCAATTCCACCTGCAGCTTGCCCTCCGCGCTTTGCGCGCGACGGGCAAAAATATCGAGAATGAGGCTGACACGATCGACCACGCGGCATTGCAGCGCCCTTTCCAGGTTGCGCTCCTGGGCGGGGGAAAGCTCGTGGTTGAAAATCACGACCTCGGCTGCCGCGGCAACCGTCTGGGCGGCGATTTCCTCCACCTTGCCGCGCCCGGCATAAGTGGCCGGGTCCGGCCGGCTGCGCCTGCCCCGCACCACGCCCAGCACATCGAGCCCCGCGCTGGCGGCCAGGTTGCCGAGTTCCTCCAGTCCTTCCTCGTATTCGGCGGCGCCGAAATCCAGGGCAACCAAGAGCGCCCGCTCCCCGCCCGGGTGACGCTCAAACACTACG
>JAJXTJ010000331.1 GCA_021783895.1 Pseudomonadota bacterium
ACTCCCCTACGACAGCCTGCCGCTGCCCGAAACCCAGCCGGATTTTCTGGCGGCGGTGGCGCGGCTGCATGGCTTCGATGCGCCAGATCCGCGCCGTGCGCGCATCCTTGAACTGGGATGTGCGCAGGGCGGCAACCTGATTCCGCTGGCGTGGCGCTGGGCTGATTCCGAGTGTGTGGGGGTGGAACTGTCGCGCGTGCAGGCCGAGGCGGGCGCAGCTTTCGTTGACGCCCTGGGGCTGGGCAATGCCCGCATCCTGCACGGCGATCTCGCCGCGTTGTCGGCTGATCTCGGCGAGTTCGACTACATCATCGCGCACGGCGTGTTTTCCTGGGTGCCGCCTGCGGTGCAGCAGGCGTTGCTCGAAGTGTGCCGCCGCCATCTTAGTCCACAGGGCGTCGCCTACATCAGCTTCAATGTTCGCGCCGGTTGGGAAAAGCTGCACGCGTTGCGCGTGACCCTGCTCGAGCGCACTTCTGCCGAACAGCCTGCACCGCAGCGTCATCGCCAGGCTTTGCGCGTGCTGGATGAACTGGAGGCCGAATGGAAGGACCCCGATTTGCTGAAGGAAATCGCCTATCTCAAAACGGCCGCGCCCTCCTACCTGTTTCATGAGTACCTCGCCGAGTTCAACGCGCCGATGCGCTTCGGCGAATTCGCCGCGCAACTGGAGGCGCACGACCTGCGCTATGTCGGCGAGGCGGGTCCGCGCCGTGCCGTGGTCGAACTCGAGGATACCTGGGGCCTGATGCCGGAAGGCATGGCAGGACGCTGGCTGGACGCCGAGGCCGCGCTCGACGAGGCGCTCGCGGTCCGCTTCCGCCGTGCGCTGATTGCGCGTGCCGACGCCCCCTGCGCCCAGCCGCCGCGCGCGGAAGCTTTAGGCAGCCTGGCGTTTTATGCCGACTTGCGCAGCGACGAGGAAATCGATCTGGAGCGTGCAAACGAGCAGCGCTTCATCAACCCGGCGGGCAACACCTTTCCGGTCGGTGAGCCCGCGATGAAGGCGGCGATCGTGGTCCTGTCGGCCGCCTATCCCGGCGCGCTTGCGTACCCAGACGTGCTGGCAGCCGCCCGGCAGGTGATGGCCGAATTTGGCGCGGCCGCCAGCGTCGACGAGGCCGCCTTCCGCGGCGCCTTGTTCCAACTGGTGATCACCCACGGCGTGATGCCCACCGTGTCGGCCGTGACGCAAGCGAACGAACCCGGCGAGCGCCCCCGCGCGCATGCCCTGGCGCGCTTGCAGGCGAAATCGCCGAACTGGGTGGTGAGTGGGGCGCGTCATGTGGCGATGGATATCGATACGCATGGCCGCTTCCTGCTGGGGCAACTCGACGGCAGCCGCACGCTCGACGACCTCGCGGCTGTCATGCAGCGGGCGCTGGCCGAGCAGGGGCTGGATATGCCGCTGGAAGCCGTTACCGAACTGACGCAGCAGCAACTATGGCTTTTCGCGCGCCAGGGGCTGCTGACACAGTCAATCGAGGAGCAATGAGGCTGGCGAGGCGTCGAGCCTCGCAAAGCCAGTATTGCCACCAACTGGTTGTCAACCCCGCATCGGTGTAAGCCGGGGCCGCAGGCGACCATTTGCAATGGGTTTATGAGTGTCTAAGGTTGTAGTTCGAGTGAGATGTTCTTGAAAAGGGAAGCGCGCCCTTCACCCGAACCCAGGCGTGCCACGGATATTTTTTACATCAATAACGAGAGGAAATAACATGAGCGCCAAAGCCGAAGCAGATCCGTCCGAGGTGACGAAAGAACAGTTGATGAGTGATTTCAAGGTGGTGGTTGCAGATGCGGAAGCCCTGCTGAAGGCCACCGCCGGCCAGGGTGGCGAGGCGCTGGCGGCAGCGCGTACCAGGGCGGAAGAATCCCTCGCTGTCGCAAAGGCAAAAATGAGTGAAGCTCAGGCGGCGCTGGCGGTCAGGACCAAGGCCGCTGCCAAGGCAACCGATGAATACGTCCACGTGCATCCGTGGCAGGCCATGGGCATCGCGGCAAGTCTCGGCGTGGTGATCGGGCTGCTGATTGGGCGGCGCTAGCAACTGCGATGGGTGAGGAATCTCATGCTGCGGCGGGTGGGTTATTTGAATCCCTGAAAACGCTTACAGGGAGTCTGATCGGCATCGTCCATACCCGTCTCGAGTTGTTGTCCACGGACATTGCCGAAGACCGGGCCCACCTGGCCTCGCTTCTGGTGTTGGGGCTGGTCGCACTGTTTTGCCTTGGCGTGGGCGTCGTGCTGCTGGCGATCCTGATTGCGGTTGCTTTCTGGGAGTCGAACCGGCTCGCGGCGCTGGGCGGCTTGACCGGTGTTTTTCTGGCGGCCGGCGCAGGCCTCTCGTGGCTTGCCATGCACAAGGCCCGAACCAGGCCGAGGCTGCTTGAGGCGAGCCTGGCCGAGCTGTCCAAGGACCGGCAGCAACTCACTCCCGGATCATGAACCAGAAATTGGCCCGGCTGGCCGAACGTCGCCGCCAGCTGGTGGAGCAGGCAGCAGCCCAGCGAACCGTGCTGGGGCGCGACCTGGAGCCGTGGCGCGAGCGTCTGGCCCTGGTCGATCAGGGGGTGGCCGTGTTTCGGTATATCGGGCGCAACCCTGCCGTGATGCTGGGCGTCGCGGCACTTCTGCTTGTGGTCTTGCGCCCCCGACGTGCCGGCAAATGGCTGCAGCGCGGCTGGCTGGTGTGGCAGGTCGGGCGAAGGCTGCGGAAAAGTTGAGTAGCGGAAGGCTGGCTATGACTCAAATGGCTGCAATCAAGCTGCCGACGCATCGACAAACAATGGAGGAGTGGAAACATGCTTGAGACGATTGCGGTCATCCTGGTTGTCCTCTGGTTACTGGGTTTGGTTTCCTCCTACACCATGGGCGGGTTCATTCACATCCTGCTGGTCATCGCGATCGTGGTGATCCTGCTTCGCGTCATTCGACGTTGAACTCATTTTGAAATGCCCTATGCCGCTCCAGGCCAATGATTCCCGCGGCTCATCCCGTTCGACACTA
>JAJXTJ010000332.1 GCA_021783895.1 Pseudomonadota bacterium
CGATTTTTCCGTAAACTTGGGCGGCCTGTTCAAAATTAAGATAAGTAAAAGCATAGGCTTGCGCCGAGCCAGGCTTGATTCCGAAATATTTGAGTAGCGCTTCCCCCACCAAGTGAGGCGGTCTGCCTGCGCTTGCCCCCACGCCTATATTGACATTGGGTTCACGGAAATAAACCGGCATCAATTGGGCATGAGAGTCGGTGAAATGCAGCAGGCTGACGTTGCCAAATTTCGGCAAATCGTAAAATCCAGAGGAAGCTGGATTGGTGGCTAAAGCGTGGCGGCTATCCAGCATGAGGCCGGATGCGGCAGCCACTGCCAGGACTTGCAAAAACTCGCGACGGTTCATTGAAGACATAGGGCTTTCTCCTCCTTGTTATCGACCGCCCGCAATATCAGACGGGGTTTAAATTAAAAATCTAGAGAACCGACTTGACTACCGTTTCTCCACCGGCCGCTTTCCACCCCTCGATACCGCCCTCGATATAGCGGGCTTTGAATCCCTCTTTCAACAAGTGATCCAGTACGGAATTGCTGACCGTGGCCCCATGGACGCAATAAAGGATGATCTCTTTATCTTTGGGAAGGTCTTGGCTCCAGTACATTACTGAGTCTGGGTCACGCCAAATGGCACGCGGCATGATGCCGTCGTCAGTTTCGTAATCAGCTCTGCGCCGCACGTCCAGGATCAATATGTTGGCGTCCTTGGCAAGATCATTCTTGAGTGCGCTGATGGTGATCGCCCGGTCTCTGAGGGGCTGAATAGCAGATGCACGCAAATAGAGTCGCGCAATATTTTCCCAGCGGATATTGCGCATAAAGGCTTCCACGTAAGGCGCCGCCTTTGCGCCGTAATCCAGATGATAAGAATGTTCATACATGTCCAGGGCCAGCAGTGGCGCCGCATCTGCCAACAGGTTGGTATGATCCGCCGCCCATTGATTGATTAGTTTATTTTCACGCCGTGAATACGTCAGCAATACCCAACCCGAACCGCCGGCTTGAGCTTTGCCCATGGCGGTGAACTGGGTGTGCCAGCGCGTATAACTGCCGAAGTCGCGCACCAGTGCTTCATAGAGCTTGCCGCTCGGACCTACCCCACTGCCCAGGCTATCGAAATAGAGTTCATGCAGCACCATGGAGTTGTAGGCGATCAATTCCTCGCGCTTGAGTCCGTTAATTACGAATACCGACGCGGCGGCACAATCCAATCCTGCCCACTGCTCAGCGATGGCGTTGAGGCGCTTTACCGCGCCGCCGTAGTTATTCTCGTAATGGCTGACGATGATTTTCTCGGACAGGCCGTTCAGCTTCGATGGGTCGCAAGACAAGGGTTTCATTTCGTAAGACATTTAGGTTTTCCTTCAGAAGAGGTCGCCAGTCTTCAGCGAGGGACTGTCACTATTTCCTAAGCATTGGAATGCGCCTGGGGTCAAGGCGTTACGAGTCGCATGACCCGCAGCAGCGGATGACCATCCACATCGGCGAGCGGGAAATAGGTCAGACCGGAGGCGGGATCCACCGCTACGGTATGCGCATCGGGGCCGACCCAGCCGCGCCACAAGCGCTTGAGCTTCCCTGTTTCGACGGCGAATACGCTAACCACGCCGCTTTCGCCGGCGACATACAGAATCTGGCGCTTGGTGTCCAGCGCCAGCACATCTGGATCGTTGCCTACGCTGTCGACCTGCACGGTCTGCAGGCCCGGTAGCGTCAGTGTCAGTAGACGGGCATTACCATCGCAGGCAACGAAAGCCAGTCGCGCGCGATCGTCCACCAGCAAACCATGGTTGTGCACGCAACTCGGCGGCAGTGTGATGCGCCGAGTGATCACGAGCGCCTGCGGGTCAATCTCCACCAGTTCACGCCGGGTCTGCACATTGACCAGAACACGATGGTCACCGGGGTCATAGGTACTGTTGCCGGCTTCGCCACCCAGTGGCAGGGTCTTGAGCACCCGCAACGGATCGCTGCCGATGACGGTCTCAACGCCACCGCGTTCATTGGACACGAACAATCGGCCCAGCGGGGCCACCCAGGCGCTGCCGTCAGGAAATTCACCGGTTGGCAGGCTGGCGATGGTCTTGAGGTCGGCAAGTCGTAACACCCGCAAACGGCCATGGCCGAGGAGGGAATCGAAAATATTGCCGGGGGTACTGACGAAGGCCAGCCCGCGTTGCGCTGCCAGCGTAATGCCGGTGGCGCTGGGGAAGCCGGGCAAGGCGGCAACCAGGCGCCGTGCCCGCACGTCGTAGACCAGCACCTGATGGGCCCCCATTTGGTTGATGTAGAGCCGCCCGCTGGCCGGGTCGAGCGCCTCATAGTCGAAGCGTGCAGGCGCACCGGGCAACGGCAGGTCGGTCACCTTCTCGAATTGGGCGGCATAGGCCGCGAGCGCCGGAGCGCAATTCAAGGCAGCCAGGATCAACAAACTGTGCAGCCGTTTCATGGGCGATTCTCTCTCGTGGAGTGCACGCGCCTTATGGCAGAAAAACTTTCAACGCCAGCCCGATTACGGCACAGGCGGCGATGACCTGGATCACGCTGCGCCTGAAATACATCAGCGCCATTGCGGCACCCAGCGCGATCAAGGCTGAAACCCAGTCGAAGCGGCTATGCAAACCCTGCGGCCACAAAACGTGTTCACCGAAGAACAGGGCGAGGCTCAGGATTACCCCGACCACAGCGGCCGTGATCGCGGTCAACGGCGCGGTGAAGCCGAGGTTGCCGCGCGTGGCCTCCACCAGCGGGCCGCCGGCGAGAATGAAAATGAAACAGGGCAGGAAGGTGAACCAGGTCACCAGCGCCGCCGCCAGCACTCCGCCCAGAAACATCTCGTCCGCACCCAGCGCGGCATGGGTATAGCCGCCGACGAAGGCGACAAAGGCGACTATCATGATGAGCGGACCGGGAGTAGTTTCGCCCAGCCCGAGCCCGTCGATCATCTGCGTCGGCGAGACCCAGCCGTAGTGACTCACCGCGCCCTGCACGACATAGGGCA
>JAJXTJ010000333.1 GCA_021783895.1 Pseudomonadota bacterium
GATACCGTTCGGCAAACGGCTTGTTGTCCGTATTGCGGCGAACCCTCCGGCACCGGTGATTTTGCGGCACAAGGCATTTTCTGCGACACGATATGGCGGTCTTCGCCCAAGTGCTGAATCAGGGCGGAGGTGAGTTCGATGTCCGGTTCCCCCCCGCCGATCCCAGCGCCGGAAATTTCGGCGATGAAGCCGTGGCGGCTTGCTACGGCGGCAACCGGGCCTCTGGCTTCCCTGGGTACCGCGTCGAGCATGAGAACGAGTTGCTCTACCCGCTCGGCGGTGTGCAGGGATCGGATATGCGAGATATCCGCCTGACGTGCATTGTCGGCAAGGATGAAAGTGAGCGTGCCAGAGGCAAAAATGCCGCCCACCAGAATCAGAAAAACCCGGCCCACCATCGAGCCGAAAAATGCCCTCACGTCAATTCTCCACAGTGACCGGCGCCGCCAGCACATAACCCTCGTTGCGCACGGTCTTCAGCAGCAAGGGCGCCTTGGCGTCCTCGCCCAGTTTCTGTCGCAGCCGGCTGACTTGCAGGTCGATGGATCGATCGAAGGGGTCGGCGTCGCGCCCATGGGTGAGATTGAGCAGCTGGTCCCGGCTCAATATCCGATTGGGATGTTCGAGAAAAATATTGAGCAAGCGGAACTCCGCACCCGAGAGCATCACCACCGTGCTTTGCGGGCTGATCAGATGCCGTGCCGTCAGGTCGAGCATCCATCCCGCAAAGCGCAGGCGTCTCACGTTGAGAGGCTCCAGGTTCGGGGGCAAGGCTTGCGTGCGGCGCAGCACATTGCGGATGCGCGCCACCAGTTCGCGGGGCTCGAAGGGTTTTGCCATGTAGTCGTCGGCGCCCATTTCGAGCCCGAGAATGCGATCGAGCGGCTCGCCTCGGGCGGTCAGCATGATCACCGGCAGGTTGGAGCGTGCCCGCAGCGTGCGGCAAAGCGTAAGTCCGTCTTCACCCGGAAGCGTGAGATCCAGCACGACCAGGTCGATACGTGCGCTGTCCAGCATCCGCCACATGCCCGTGCCGTCGGCTGCGGTCAGCGTGCGGAAGCCGTTTGCGTCCAGGTATTCGGCGAGCAGCGAGCGTATCTCGCGATCGTCGTCTACAAAGAGAATGCAGGGTGGAGTATCCATGATCGCCATTATGCCGAAACCGCAGGGGTGTCTGTGGGTTGAATTGTAGCGGTGGGTATCGAGGCATCGAACGGACAAAGAACGATACAAACCGAACATATTCCAGATACACAAGGCTGGTGAAATGGGCATCGTGCGAGTTGCACTAAACGATCAGGAGATTCAACCATGTCCAAGTTTCGTAGAAATATATTTCTCATCGGGCTTGCCGCCATCGGTCTTGGAACCGCACCAGTCCTGGCGCTTGCCAATTCAGGGTGTGGCCCCATGGGCGCCGGGCCGGGCAAATTCGCCGAGCGGATCGAGAAGCGCCAGGCTGCGTTGCATAACAAGCTCAAGCTTACTCCCGTACAGGAAACTGCCTGGAAGAAGTTCCATGAAAAGATGAAGCCTACTGAACCCCGCAACCGGCCTGATCAGTCTGCGCTTTCGGCACTGCACGCGCCCGAACGCCTGGAGCGGATGCTTGCCATGATGAAAGAGCACGAAAGCCGGATGGCCGATCGGGTGGCCGCAGTCAGGGAATTCTACGCGGTATTGACGCCTGAGCAACAAAAGCTGTTTGACGACCAGTTTGCCCAGCACCGCCGGCGTTGAATGGATCATGGCCAGAACCGGTGGCTCTGGCCATGATCAAATCCGGCAGGCGGGTTCCATCGATTCTGAAATTGCGGCTAATGCACTTATCGCAGGTTGTGCTAAACATTAATCTGGAAAGTAAGCATTATGGCCTGATCGCAACATCCCGGCCAACTCCAACTTCGAGGAACAACAAATGAAGATTACCAGGATGAAAAGCTTGATGCTTGTCTTCGTCGCGCTGGCGGCCGCAGCGCCCATGGCAGCCTATGCCGACCGTCATGATGAGGGGCGCCACGCCGGAGGCCGTCACTGGAATGGCGATATACGGGAATTTCACACCCGCGATTTTCCGCGCTGGCGTGCCGGGAATTGGCGTCATGGTGCTCACGAGGGCCGTTTGGGGTGGTGGTGGGTGGTCGGGGGGCTGTGGTATTTCTATCCCCAGCCGGTCTATCCCTATCCCGATGCTTATACGCCGCCAGTCGTGGTCATCCCGCAGGCACCCTCCGCAGTGCCTGGTGCGCCAGCGCCCCAAGCGCAAAACTGGTATTACTGCACATCGGCCCAAAGCTATTACCCTTATGTGTCCTCCTGCCCCGAAGGGTGGAAAATGGTGCCCGCGACCCCGCCCGGCGTACCTGCTCAATAATACTTTGGGAGAGTCGCGATGAATTTCACTAAGACAGCGTTGTATGCGGCGCTTGGCGTCGCACTTGGCGGTTGCGCATCTATTCCGGTTGGCCCGAATGTTGCGGTCATGCCCGGTCCCGGCAAGCCCTTCGACCAGTTTCAGCTTGATAATGCGGAGTGCATGACTTTCGCGCGCCAGCAGATCGGCGTGAATCCTGGCGAGGTGGCGCGGGAGCAAGTGGTAACGGGGGCGGTGGCTGGCGCAGCGCTCGGCGCCGCAACGGGAGCCCTCCTCGGAGGGCGCGGCCACGGCCAGGCCGAATCGATGGCGGGCGCGGGCCTGATAGTCGGCTCCGCCGCCGGCGCAAATGCAGGGAACCTGAGCACCTATTCCCTGCAACGCCGGTACGATATCGCCTACCAGCAATGCATGTACGCCAAGGGTAACCAGATTCCGGGCTATGCGTCGCCGCGGTATTATTCCCCTCCGCCCCCTCCTCCGTACCGGTAAAGTTGACGCGATGAGGAGACGGTTTTGAGAAGGATCGCAATCAGGCCGTTGTAATCGCTTTCTGCACTACGGCCAGCAGATCGGCGGGCAAGGCGGGCGCCAGCTCCAGCGCTGCCGCGTGCCCGC
>JAJXTJ010000334.1 GCA_021783895.1 Pseudomonadota bacterium
GTGGCGGATGCAGCCGCGGGCGCCAACTTCAAGGTCCGGGGCATGGCGCCTGACCTGCTGGATCAGGCACACAAGAACGCCTGGCCCATCACCAGCGCCACCTACATGCTGGCGTATGAAAAAGGCAGCGATGCCGCCAAGCAGAAAGGGGTCGTCGACTTCTTTACCTGGTCCTTGAACAACGGGCAGAAAATGGCTGAAGATCTGGGTTTTGTGCCGCTGCCGGCCAGCGTCGTGAAGATGGTCGAAGCCGAAATGAAAAACATCAAGTAATGTAATTGTTGAACTGAATGACTGAAAGCCGGGGGCGGTTTGCCGTTCCCGGCTTTCTGCGAAAGCACCTGCCCTTGGGCGGGTGCTTTCGCAGATAACAACTTAACCGACAGGCACCCCCCACCGTGAGTGAGCCCAGTGTATCCGCCGGAATCGATCTGCATGCGAGGCAGGTCCGGAAATTCCGCTTGCAGGACAAGTTTTTCCATCACGCCACCCAGTTGTTTGCATTTGTCGTGCTGGCGACCCTGGTGGGCATTCTGGTGTCGCTCACGATCGAAGCCTGGCCGAGTCTCAAGGCATTCGGCCCGTCCTTTCTGTGGACCAATATCTGGAGTGTGCCGGATGATGAATATGGTGCGCTGGCCGCCATTTATGGCACGGTTACCACCTCGGTATTGGCGCTGATGATCGCGGTGCCGATCAGCTTCGGTATCGCCCTGTTCCTGACGGAAACCTGCCCGGTGTGGCTGCGCCGCCCCTTGGGGACTGCGATCGAATTGCTGGCAGGGATCCCATCCATTGTTTACGGCATCTGGGGCCTGTTCGTTTTTGCGCCGCTGTTTGCCGACCATATCCAGCCCCCCCTGCAGGCGCTGCTGGGCGATGTGCCGGTGATCGGCGGCTGGTTCTCCGGTCCGCCCATCGGCGTCGGCATCCTGACCGCCAGCATTGTGCTGTCGCTGATGGTGATTCCCTTCATCGCTTCGGTGATGCGCGATGTGTTCGAAACCGTGCCGCACGTCCTGAAGGAGTCTGCCTATGGTGTGGGCTGTACCACTTGGGAGGTGGCGCGCAATGTCGTATTGCCTTACACCCGCGTCGGCGTGATCGGCGGCATCATGCTGGGTCTGGGGCGGGCGCTGGGCGAGACGATGGCGGTCACCTTCGTCATCGGCAACGCCAACCGCATCAACGGCAGCCTGTTTGCCCCGGGCACCTCGATTGCCTCCACGCTGGCCAACGAATTCGGCGAGGCCGATCCCGGCCTGCACATTGCTTCCCTGTTCGCGCTGGGTCTGGTGCTGTTCATCATCACCTTTGTCGTGCTGGCGATTTCGCGCTGGCTGATCAGCCGCAGCATGGGCTCCGAGGGGCTGTAAGTCATGATGAGCCTTTACACCCGCCGCATCTGGATCAACCGCATCGGCATCACCCTGTCCATGCTGGCGATGAGCCTGGGGCTGATCGCGCTGCTGTGGATTTTGTGGACGCTTTTTTCCAGGGGCTTCGCCGCGCTGAGCTGGGATTTGTTAACCCAGGACACGCCGGCGCCGGGATCCGAAGGCGGTGGCTTGCGCAATGCGATTGTCGGCAGCGGCCTCATTCTGTTTTATTCAATGCTGATTTCGACACCGATCGGCATTCTGGCGGGGATCTATCTGGCCGAGTACGGTCGCGTTTCCAAATTCGCGTCGTTCACCCGCTTCATGACCGACATCATGCTGTCGGCGCCGTCCATCGTCATCGGCCTGTTCGTGTATGCCCTGTTCGTGGCGACCACCGGCGGATTTTCCGGCTGGGCCGGATCGCTGGCGCTGGCGCTGATTGCCATCCCGGTGGTGGTGCGCACCACCGAAAACATGCTGAAGCTGGTGCCGACCAGCCTGCGCGAAGCGGCCTTCGCAGTGGGCGCGCCGCGCTGGCAGGTGTCGCTCAAGGTGACGCTGCGTGCGGTCAAGTCGGGCGTGGTGACGGGCGTGTTGCTGGCGATGGCGCGCATCACCGGCGAGACCGCGCCGCTCCTCTTCACTGCACTGAACAACCAGTTCTTCAGCACCAACATGGCGGAACCCATGGGCAACCTGCCGGTGGTGATTTTCCAGTTTGCGCTGAGCCCGTATGACAACTGGGTGAATCTGGCCTGGGGCGGCGCGCTGTTGATCGCTTTCCTGGTGCTGGCGGTCAACATTGTCGTGCGCGTCGTTTTCCGCAACAAAGACAAACGTTAATTTCTCCGGAGCTACGCTGTGCTCAATCAACCCATGCCCGATCAAGCCATGCCAACCGGCGAAAACGCTGCCCTGCAGGTCCGCAATCTGGATTTTTTCTACGGCGATTTCAAAGGCCTGAACAACGTCAATCTGGATATTGCCAACAAGAAGGTGACGGCCTTCATCGGACCGTCCGGTTGCGGCAAATCCACTTTGCTGCGTACCTTCAATCGCATGTATGACCTTTATCCCGGTCAGCGTGCCGAAGGACAGATACTTTTCCATGGCAAGAACCTGCTCGACAAGAGTCAGGACGTGAACCTGGTGCGCGCCAAGATCGGCATGGTGTTCCAGAAGCCGACGCCGTTTCCGATGACGATTTACGAAAACATCGCCTTCGGCGTGCGGCTGTATGAACGCATGTCGAAAAGCGCCATGGACGACCGCGTGGAGTGGGCACTCAACAAGGCGGCTCTTTGGGGCGAGGTGAAGGACAAACTGCAGCAGAATGGCCTCTCGCTTTCAGGTGGCCAGCAACAGCGCTTGTGCATTGCACGCGCGGTTGCGGTCAAGCCCGAAATCGTGCTGCTGGACGAGCCGACCTCGGCGCTGGACCCTATTTCCACGGCCAAGATCGAGGAATTGATCGCTGAGCTCAAGGAGGAGTACACGATCGCGATCGTGACCCACAACATGCAGCAGGCGGCGCGTATTTCCGATTACACGGCCTTCATGTACCTGGGCGAACTCATCGAGTTCAATGAAACCGGCACCATCTTCATG
>JAJXTJ010000335.1 GCA_021783895.1 Pseudomonadota bacterium
GCGCCCGAGGTTACACCCCGTGCACCATCAAGCTGTCGCAAGCAGGGCGCTCCGCGTTCGCCGTGGGAGGCTGGTTCAAGAACACCGTCTGCCTGACTCGCGGCAACGAGGCCTTCCTGTCCCAGCACATCGGCGATCTGGATAACGCGGCCACCTGCCGCAGCCTGGAAGACACGGCGCAGCACCTGATGAACGTGCTCGAAATCGAGCCGGAAATTGTCGCCCACGATTTGCACCCGGATTTTTTCAGCAGCCGTTTCGCCGCCGATTTTGCAAGCCAGCGCGGCATCCCGGTGCTGGCCGTGCAGCACCACCATGCCCATATCGCCGCAGTGATGGCGGAGCATGGGTTGGCAGGCCCGGTGCTGGGGCTGGCGCTGGACGGGGTCGGGCTGGGCAGTGACGGCAAGGCTTGGGGCGGCGAACTGCTGCGGGTGGACGGGACATCGTTCGAGCGTCTCGGTCACCTCGCCGAGCTGGCGCTGCCCGGCGGCGACAGCGCCGCGCGCGAACCCTGGCGCATGGCGGCAAGCGCCCTGCATGCCTTGGGCCGGGGCGGGGAAATCGAGCGCCGCTTTGCGCATTCCGCCGCGACGGCGGTAGGGTTAATGCTGGAGAAGAACCTCAACAGCCCAACCACCTCCAGTTGCGGCCGCCTGTTCGATGCCGCCGCCGGGCTGCTCGGCGTACGTGAAGTGGCGGCCTTCGAGGGTCAGGCGGCGATGCTGCTGGAAGGGCTGGCGCAGGCGTTTGGCCCGGTTGCGCCGATGAATGGCGGTTATACTCTTAGCGAAGGCGTGCTGAATCTTTTGCCGCTGTTCGCGACGCTGAGCGAAACTCGCGACGCCGGCCATGGCGCGGCGCTGTTTCACGCCACCCTGGCCGAGGCGCTGACGGCTTGGGTGGAGAATGCCATCGGAAAAGCCGGCTTGAACCAGATCGTGTTCGGCGGCGGCTGTTTTCTAAACCGGCTGCTCAGCGCGGATCTTGCCGCCCGCCTCGAAGCGCTGGGCGCGCAGGTGTATCAGGCGCGCCAAGCGCCGCCCAACGACGGCGGGCTGAGCTTGGGGCAGGCGTGGGTCGCAATGCAATCAGGGAGCTGAAATATGTGCCTCGCCATTCCCACCCAAGTGGTGGAACTGCTGGAAAACGATGGTGCCGTGGTCGAACTGGGCGGGGTGCGCAAGGAAGTTTCGCTGGCACTGGTGGACGGCGTGGCGGTGGGCGATTACGTGATCGTGCACGTTGGTTTTGCTCTCAGCCGGCTCGACCCTGAAGAGGCGGCCAAGACACTCGCGCTATTCGCAGAAATGGCCGAAGCGCTTGACCCCTCACTCCTCACCCCTCACTCCTTACCCACGTGAAATATATTGACGAATTCCGCGACGGCGAACTGGCGCGCAAGCTGGCCGCCGATATCCGGCGCGAGGCGCGGGCTGACCGAACCTACGGTCTGATGGAGTTCTGCGGCGGGCACACCCACGCGATTTTCCGTTATGGCGTCCAGGGCCTGTTGCCCGACAGCATCAACATGATCCACGGCCCCGGATGCCCGGTGTGCGTGCTCCCCATCGGTCGAGTGGACAGCGCCATCGAGCTGGCGCATAGACCCAACGTGATCCTGTGTTCCTATGGCGACATGCTGCGGGTGCCCGGTTCGAACCGGATGAGTCTGCTCAAGGCCAAGGCGGGCGGGGCGGACGTGCGCATGATCTACTCCAGCGCCGATGCGCTGAAAATCGCGCAGGAAAACCCGGACAAGGAAGTGGTGTTTTTCGCCATCGGCTTTGAAACCACCACGCCGCCCACGGCGGTGGCGATTCTGCGGGCAGGGGAGTCGGGACTGAAAAATTTTTCCGTGTTCTCCAACCACGTCCTCACACCCGCCGCCATCATCGCCATCATGGGAAGCGGGGAGGCGCGGGTGGATGGCGTGGTTGGCCCGGCGCACGTTTCCACCGTGATCGGCAGTAGGCCCTACGAGCCGTTTGCCGCGCAATATCATATGCCGGTGGTGATCGCCGGGTTCGAGCCGCTCGACGTGATGCAGGCGATTCTGATGCTGGTGCGGCAGCTCAACGAAGGTTGCGCCGAGGTGGAAAACGAGTTTTCCCGCGCCGTCACGCGTGATGGCAACCGCAAGGCGCAGAGACTGGTGGCGGAGGTGTTCGAGTTGCGCAAGACCTTCGAATGGCGCGGCCTCGGCTGGGTGCCCGACAGCGGTCTGCAAATCCGGGAAAAATATGCGGCCTACGATGCGGAAAAACGTTTCGAATTGCCCTATCGGTCGGTCGCCGACCACCCGGCATGTGAATGCAGCGCCATCATACGTGGCGTGAAGAAACCGCTAGACTGCAAGGTGTTCGGCACGGTATGCACGCCGGACAATCCCATCGGCTCGTGCATGGTGTCGTCCGAAGGGGCTTGCGCGGCTTATTACACTTACGGACGCTATAACGACAAAAACTGAACCACAGTGAAAAGGATTCAGTCATGACCAACCCCAGAACCGGCTACATCCGCCCGCTTGACCTGAAGCACGGTCGTGTCGATATGACTCACGGCAGCGGCGGTCGTGCCATGGCGCAGTTGATCGAGGAGCTTTTCCTGGCCGCTTTCGACAACGAATTCCTGCGCCAGATGAACGACCAGGCGAGTTTTCCTGTCCCGGCGGGGCGCATGGTGATGGCCACCGACAGCCACGTGGTCTCGCCATTGTTCTTCCCCGGCGGCGACATCGGCTGCCTGTCGGTGCACGGCACCATCAACGACGTGGCCATGGCGGGCGCCGTGCCGCTTTATCTTTCCGCCAGTTTCATCCTGGAGGAAGGATTTCCGCTCGCCGATCTCGCGCGTATCGTCGAGTCCATGGCAAACGCATCCAGGAAAGCCGGCGTGCCTATCGTTACCGGCGACACCAAAGTGGTGGAGCGCGACAAGGGAGATGGCGTATTCATCACGACCACCGGTGTCGGCGTGGTGCCGCATG
>JAJXTJ010000336.1 GCA_021783895.1 Pseudomonadota bacterium
CCAGTCATGCTGCCGCGCCCCCAAGATGCCCAGCGTCGCCGCCAGGAAGCCCAGCGGAATCGAGCCGGCATCGCCCATGAACAGCCGCGCCGGCGGAAAGTTGAAGCGCAGGAAAGCCAGCGCCGCCGCCGCAATCGCCGCGCAGAAGACAGCCAACTCGGGTGCGCCGCCAAGCGCCGCCGCCAGCGCCAGCGCACCGAAGCCGATAGCCGTCATGCCGCCCGCCAACCCATCCGAGCCATCCATGAAATTGTAGAGATTGGTCATCCACACTACTGCTAGCGTGCCGCCCAGCAGCGCCCAATTGGTGAGCCCCATCGCGAACAGGCAAGCCGCCGCCGCAACGAAATGTGCGAGAAAACGCACCTTAACCGGCAGGCCACGCATATCGTCGAGCAGCGACAGGGCAGCCAGCGTGAACGCACCCAGCACCACCGGCAGCAAGGCTGTGTCGGCCAGCCACACGCCAGCCACCCCCACCCCGGCCGTGATGCCCAGCCCGCCGATACGCGGCGTGGGTGTCGCATGCAGCGAACGTTCGTTGGGGTGATCCATCGGCCCGCCGCCACGGCGCAGCAGCCATGCCAGCGTCAGCCAGCAGATGATGAAAGCGGAAAAAGGCGCAAGCCACATCATGCTGAAGCCGCCACAGTTGCTGCCAGCCCGGCTTCCATCGAAAACGGCGGCGTCCAGCCCAGATGCGTGCGGATGGCCGAACTGTCGACATAGAGCGAGCCCGTCAGCCGCTCCACTGCAGTCCGCTTGCCCAATAGTGTACCCGCCAGTTCGAGCAGACGCACTGGCACTGCCAGCAGACGGGCCGGTCGTCCCATCGCCCGCGCCAGCGCGCGGATCAGTTCCGGCGTCGACACGGGCTGGCCATCGTCCAGCAGGAAAGTCTGCCCTGCTGCGGCCGGGTGCTCTACACAGAGCAGGATCGCATCGACGAAATTGCCCAAGTAAAGCAGGCTACGGCGGTTGCTGATCGCCCCCAAGGGCAACGGCAAGCCACCCTTTACCGTGCGCATCAGTCGCAGGAAATTCGCCTTCACTCCCGGCCCATACACCAGCGGTGGCCGCAGGATCACCACTTCCAGCCCGGTTTCCTGCGCGATCCTGTGCAGCCCCTGTTCGGCTTCCCACTTGGATATCGCATACGGATCCTCGGGCGCGGCCGCATCGGTTTCCCGATAGGGTGCATCACGTCCCTCGCCGTTGACCTTGATGGTGCTGATGAAAACGAAGCGCCTCACCCCCGCCTGTGCCGCCTGACGGGCAAGATTGAGCGTGGCCTCGGTATTGGTGGCACGGTACAGCGCCAGCGGGTCCTGAACCGTATCGTTCATGACATGGACCCGCGCAGCAAGATGAACCACGGCATCGCAAGCATCCAGCGCAGCCGTCCAATCGGTCGAGGCATGAATATCGCCAACGACAGTCTCACCCATCAGACCAGATGCCTGCCTCACCGCTGGAACAGTGTCATGCCCCGCCGCGGCCAGCCGCTTGCACAAAGCCCGACCGACAAATCCCGTAGCGCCGGTCACCAGCATTTTCATTTGCGGACGTACTCCAGCAGCTTGGCGGGATATTTCGAAAGTATTTTCAGCATGTTCGTTGGAATGCCGTTCTCCCGGCAGGCGCGCAAGACTTCCTGGTTAAGCAGCAACGAATTGCGCCAGCCCCCCGTACTGATTCCTCCCATGCGCATCCGGACCAAAACCTCCGGCAAATGACGGTATCGTAGGGATTGCTTTCCAAAGGCGCGCGCCACAAACTCGAAATCGCCAGCGATGCGGTAATCCGTGCGGAAAGGCCCAACCTTCTGGAACACCTCACGCCGCAGAAATAGTGCAGGATGAGCCGGCATCCATCCCCATGCGATGCGATCGGGCCGGAAGCGGGCTGAAGAATAACGCCGCACCAAGTGACTCGGATTGTCAGAGTGGAAAAATCCCACATCACCGAACAGGGCGTCCAGGTGATTCCGTTCCATGGTCTCGACCACCACAGCCAAAACGTCCTGATTAGCGTAGACATCGTCCGCGTTGAGAAAGCCGATCACGTCACCCGAGGCGGCGTGCACCCCCTTGTTCATGGCATCGTAAATGCCACGGTCAGGTTCTGAGATCACCTTGGCCAGCTTGTCCCGGTGGCGCTCGATTATTTCAAGTGTGCCATCCGTAGAAGCGCCATCGACCAGGATATGTTCGACCTTGGGATAGGTCTGGTTTGCAACTGATCGGACCGTTTCTTCGATCGTCTGGACAGCATTGAAAGCAACCGTAACTACAGAAATTTTTATAACGCTCTCCAGAAAGCTATCTCGCCTTGGCGAACATATTGGTGATCACTCGTCCGGCAACCAATGCCCCAAGCACTGCGCGATCAGTCAGCATCTTGCCGATGCTGGCCGAACTTTTACCTGCGGTATCCGATGCATTCAAGGCGTGTCTGCGGTAAAGCAACAGAGGGGTGGCCAAGAAGCGAACCTTGCCTCTAGTTTCAGCAATCATCCCCAGCCACATGTCGTGCATGGGGATCCAGTTCGGGAAGGGCAGAGCATATTCAAGCAAGTCTCTGCGAAATGCCATGCAGCAGCCTAGATAGCTGTTTTTCCATAAATTATGGAGCAATCCACTTCCCGAATTCCTCAAGCGGAAGAACGAAGGGGAAATTTCGTTCAACTGGCTGTCTACAACCTTGCAGTCCGTCACGACGAGGAGACAGGACTGGAGCGCAGTGACGCACTGTTCAACCTTGCCTGGCAGCCAGACGTCATCCTGGTCGCACAAGAAAATGTAATCTCCACGCGACGCAGTAATTGCACGCTCGAAATTCCGGATAACACCCAAGCCCCCCCCCGTCGCGACAACCCTGACTCGCGGATCATCGATGGCATTCACGATGGAAACGGTCCGATCCGTCGAGCCGTCATCGGCAACCACCACCTCGTGGTCATGGGACAGCTGTGC
>JAJXTJ010000337.1 GCA_021783895.1 Pseudomonadota bacterium
TCTGTGCGCTGCGAGCAGCCACGCCTCGGCGGGGCTGTTCGCCGACGAGGATGCGCGCAAGCAGGTGCAGCAGCTGGAAGCGCGTGTCATCAAGCTGGAGCAGGCGTTGGCCGCGTCGGAGTCGGATAAGGAGCAGGCGATCCGCTCCACGCTCGATCTGCAGATGCAGATGGAAGCGTTGAATACGGAGTTGCGCAAGCTGCGGGGCAAGAACGAGGAGTTCGCGCACGACCTGCAGGATGCCGAGAAACGCCAGAAGGACTTTTACATTGATCTGGATACGCGCCTGCGGCATGTCGAGGCCGGAGCCGGCGGCGATTCCGCGGCCGCGGCATCTGATCGGAGCGACGGTGCCAGGGACGTGTCGGCGGATCCGCTGGGCGAGAACCGCGCATTCGATGCGGCCTATACGCTGTACAAGAACGAGAACTATCAGAACGCCGCCGCAGCGTTCCGTGATTTCCTGAAGAATTACCCGCAGTCCGTGCATGAGGCCAATGTCCGTTACTGGATGGGCAACTCGTATTTCCTGTTGAAGGATTACAAGAACTGCCTGAGCAGTTACGAGACGCTGGTCGGCAAGTTCCAGGATCATCCGCGCGTGGCCGAGGCGATGCTCAATATCGCCGAGTGCCAGCTGGAATTGAAGAACAAGACGGCGGCCAGGAAAACCCTCAAGCAGCTCATTTCCCAGTTTCCGGGTAGCGATGCGTCGGACAAGGCGAAGAAACGCCTTGCCACTATCAAGTAATTTCTCCGAAGGTCATGTCTCATAACAGCAGCGAGTCGTTGCGCATCAGCGAGATTTTCTATTCCCTGCAAGGCGAGACCAGCCGCGTCGGGCTGCCGACCGTGTTCGTGCGCCTGACCGGCTGCCCTTTGCGCTGTACCTACTGCGATACGACCTACGCCTTTACCGGGGGGCAGACCATGACGCTGGACGCGATCATGGCCGAGGTGGCGCGCCATGCGCCGCGTTATGTCACCGTCACCGGCGGCGAACCGCTGGCGCAAAAGAATTGCCTGTCCTTGTTGCGTGCCCTGTGTGATGCGGGCTACGAGGTTTCGCTGGAAACCGGCGGCGCACTGGATGTGAGCGGTGTGGATGAGCGGGTGATGACGGTGCTGGACATCAAGACGCCGGCTTCCGGCGAAATGTCCAGGAATCTCTGGAGCAATCTGGATCGACTCGATCCCCATGACGAGATCAAGTTCGTGCTGTGCGACGAGGCGGATTACGCATGGGCGAAACAGGTATTGCAGGAACATCAGCTGGCTCGGCGCTGTGCCGTGCTGTTCTCCCCGGCGCAGGGGCAGCTGGCGCCCAGGTATCTGGCCGAATGGATATTGCGCGACCATTTGCCGGTGCGTCTGCAGGTGCAGTTGCACAAGCTGCTATGGGGTAACGAGGCGGGGCATTAAGAATGAAGCGAGCGGTGGTATTGCTGTCGGGAGGGCTGGATTCGGCCACGGTGCTGGCGATGGCGCGCGCACAAGGATTCGAGTGCTATGCGTTGAGCGTGGACTATGGACAGCGCCATCATGCGGAACTCGCTGCGGCACGGCAGGTCGCGCAGGCGCTCGGTGCGCGCGAACATCGCGTGGTGAACATCAATCTCACCGGTTTCGGCGGTTCGGCACTGACCGATTCCAGCATCGCGGTGCCCGAGAGCGCAAGCAGCGGCATTCCGCTGACCTATGTACCCGCACGCAACACCATCATGCTGTCGCTGGCACTGGCATGGGCCGAAGTACTGAAGTCGCAGGACATCTTCTTCGGGGTGAATGCCGTGGATTATTCCGGCTATCCGGATTGCCGGCCGGAATATGTGGAGGCATTCGAGCGCATGGCGAACCTGGCGACCAAGGCGGCAGTCGAGGGCAAGCCGCTCACCTTGCATGCGCCGCTGCTGCATCTGTCCAAGGGGGAGATCATCCGCGAGGGCGTGCGCCTGGGGGTGGATTTCGGGATTACGGTCTCCTGCTACCAGGCCGACGAACAAGGCCGCGCCTGCGGCCGCTGCGATTCCTGCCGGCTGCGCCGCGAAGGCTTCCAGTCCGCCGGAGTGCCTGATTCCACGCGCTATAGAGGCGCATAGGCTGGTTTGACACCCGAGGTCAAACCCGTATAATGCGCGCTCCCTTTTGGGAGGGGGTCGGTAGCTCAGTCGGTAGAGCAGCGGACTTTTAATCCGTTGGTCGCGAGTTCGAATCTCGCCCGACCCACCAGTTTCAAAATCCCCGCCGCTTTAGCTCAGTTGGTAGAGCAACCGCCTTGTAAGCGGTAGGTCGTCAGTTCGAATCCGACAAGCGGCACCAGTTGCACAGAAAGGCTTGCCTAGGGGCAGGCTTTTTTATTTCCTCCACCTTACTCGGTGCCGAACTTGGATTCGACGATCACGCCGATCTGTTTGAGGAACGGCGTGGGCAAAATGCCGCCGGCGCACACGATGACTGCATCGTTGGGGAACTGCATCAGTTTTCCGTCCTGCTCGAGGAAGACCTTTTCCTTGTTGACCAGTTTCACGTTCGATTTCAAACGCACCGTCAGCTTGCCCTTTTCGGACATTTCCTTCAGGCGGTCGCGGTTCTTCGGTTTGCCGCGTCCGAATGCATCGCTGCGATAGGACAGGGTGACGGTCGTGCCCGGCTGCTCGGCGATGGCCATGGCGGCTTCAAGCGCGCTGTCGCCGCCGCCCACCACCAGGACATGCATGTTCTGGTATTGCTCGGGCTCGATCAGGCGGTACACCACCTTGGGCAGATCTTCGCCGGGCACCCCCAGCTTGCGCGGCGTGCCGCGGCGCCCGATGGCGAGCAGGACTGCGCGGGTCTCATAGGATCCTTTGGTGGTCTTGACGATGAAGCCGTTGTCGGTCCTGCTGATATTTTCCATGCGCTCGTTGAAATTCAGCTTCATACCGGTTTTCTGGATGATCCCTTGCCAGAATTCGAGCAGT
>JAJXTJ010000338.1 GCA_021783895.1 Pseudomonadota bacterium
CCCGCTGGTGCCTCCAGGCTGCCGCCCGCACTGTCTATAATGCTTGCAGACCCGTCGATGGACAATTGTCATGCCACGTATTCTGCTCGCGCTGTTCTGCCTTGCCTTCCTGCCTGCCGCCTGGGCCAAGCCTGAAGTTGCCACGGTGCCGATGAAGGCGGTCAAGCTGGGGCCCCACAGTTATTTCGTGCAAGGCCTGACAGGCGCCGCATCCAGCGCGAACGAGGGCTTCATGTCGAACGCCGGCTTTGTGGTCACCCGCGACGGCGTGGTGGTATTCGATGCGCTCGGTTCGCCGCCGCTGGCGGAAAAACTGGTCAGCCTGATCCGCAAGGTGTCCCGACAGCCGATCAGGCGCGTGATCGTCAGCCATTACCATGCCGACCACTTCTACGGGCTGCAGGTGTTCAAGGCGCTGGGCGCAGAAATCTGGGCGCACCGTATAGCGGAAGGCGCCACGCGTACGGAAGAAGCGGCCCAGCGCCTGGCCCAGCGGCGGGAAGCGCTTTTTCCCTGGGTGAACGAGAATACGCAACTGCTGGAGGCGGATTATTTCGTCGAAGGCGACACGGATTTTGAGATGGGCGGCGTGAAGTTCGCGCTGCGTCATGTCGGCCCGGCGCACTCCAGCGAGGATCTGGCGCTGATGGTGCGAAACGACGGCGTGCTGTTTGCGGGCGATCTGGTGTTTCGCGGCCGCATACCGTTTGTCGGCGACGCCGACAGCGCCGGCTGGATTGCCGCGCTGGACAAGCTGATCGCACTCAAGCCCAAAGTACTGGTGCCCGGACACGGCGCCTCTTCGCGCAACCCGGGCGCCGACCTGGTGTTCACCCGCGATTACCTGAAGTACCTGCGCACCCACATGGGCAAGGCTGCGCGCGACCTGATGCCTTTCGAGCAGGCTTACGAAAACACCGACTGGTCGAAATACCGCTTCATGCCGGCGTTCAACGAAGCCAACCGGTTGAACGCGTACAACCAGTACCTGCGGCTGGAGCACGAAGGCGGCGGAGAGTAACGGAGGCTTCAAGCCGCCGTTTTCAGGGCGCGCAGGGCATCCCGGGGCGCCGCCATGCATGCTGTTTTTTATTGCACGCAATTTCGCCATAAAACGCGATAATTGACTTCAATATCAAGAAACAGGCGGCAGCTTCCACCGCTCCTTCATGCTCTGCTCTCCCGAAGAACTCCTCCAAAAAAACCGGGCATTGTCGAACACATGGCAGCGCTATCAAGCGATGCCGAGTTTCGAAAGCTTCGTCGAACTGGCGGTATCGATCAACAGCTTCACCGAGTTCCTGATCGACAAGGGCATCACGGCGCTCCATCACGCCAGCCACCAGCTGGAGCAGTTGACGCTGGCCCTGTTCAACAAGGACGTGGGGCATCCGCTGCCGCAGGACGCGCTGGACGACCTGAACGAACGCGTGCTCGCACTGGGCCGCATGGCCAGTACCCATGCCACGGCGACCGCCGATCTGGCCGAGCGGCGTCATGATCCGCAACATCCCACCCCCCACGAGCTGCGGGTAAGCCAGACCTGGCTGGTCGGGCATGACGAGGCAGCCTGGGCGGGCTTGCAGGCTCAGTTGGGGTATTTCGGCATGAACGCGACGTTCGTTAACTGGGAAAAGTCCCTGCCCGATACCGCGGGTGTTGCCCCGCTGCTGCTGCTCGACCTGAGCAGCCTGCCCGAAGCCGAGTGGGGCAGCCAGATCCAGGCGCTGCGGCAACGCTTTTCGATGGGGCAGCTGATCGGACTCGGCGTGCACTCCGATTTCGAGCAACTGCAACAAGCCCTGCGCGGCGGGTGCGACAGCTGCCTGCTGGAAGGCACGCCCTCGCATGCCATCGTCGAGCACATCCTGGAACTGAACGAGCGGCATGACCAGGAAGCGTACCGCGTGCTGATCGTGGAGGACTCCAGGACCGCCGGCCATCTGATCCGCCGCACCCTGGCTGAAAACCAGATCGTTTCAGAAATCGTCAACGACCCTCGCCAGGTGCTGCATGCGCTGCGGCAGTTCAACCCCGACCTGATCCTGATGGACATGTACATGCCGAATTGCACCGGCGTCGAGGCGGCGCGCATCATTCGTCAGCACAGTGAATTCCTCAGCATCCCGATCGTCTACCTGTCCGGCGAAACCAACGTTGCGCTGCAGGTGGATGCGATGCGGCTGGGCGGCGATCATTTCCTCACCAAGCCGTACAACCCGGTGTTCCTCAACGCGATCGTCAAGAGCAAGATCGAGCGCTACCGGGCCTTGCGCCGCACCATGTACCACGACAGCCTGACCGGCCTGCTCAACCATTCCAGCGGCAAGAACACGCTCGACGTGGTGCTGTCCAGCGTGGCGCATGAAGGCGGTTTTCTGTCGGTGGTGATGATGGACATCGACCATTTCAAGCAGGTCAACGACAGCTATGGCCATCCTGTCGGCGACCAGGTGATTCGCAGCCTGTCGTGGCTGCTCAAGCAACGCCTGCGCAAGCAGGACATCATTTGCCGCTATGGCGGCGAGGAATTTCTGATCGGTCTGCCGCACACCGACGCCGAACAGGCATTCGCCATCATGGACCGCATCCGCCAGGATTTTTCGCAAATACAGCATCCCTTCGGCGACCGCCATTTCCTCGCCACTGCCAGCGGCGGCATCGCCACCTATCCGCTACATCAAAACGGCGATTCGCTGATCAAGGCGGCCGACGAGGCGCTTTACCGGGCCAAGCGTGGCGGCCGCAACCGCATTCACACCGACGAAGACTGAGCCGGACGCGCGCTCAGTTCAGGATCAGTTTCAGTCCGATCAGGATGGTCACGATCTCGAACGCCCGCTTGATCCACAGGTTGCCCTTCATGATCGCCAGGTGGCTGCCCAGATAGCCGCCCAGGATCGAGCCGGCCAGCAACGCCGGCATCCAGTCCCACGCCACGGTGCCGATCA
>JAJXTJ010000339.1 GCA_021783895.1 Pseudomonadota bacterium
GTCGATTACCGCCTTAACCCCGGAAGAACTCTGAAAGGAACCCGAATGCGCGTTGCACTTCTCCCTGCCCTGATCCTGCTGGCCATCGCCCCCCTGGCGCAGGCGCAAACCCCTGCCCCTGCTGCGCCCGCCGCGGCAACCGCCCCTGGCAAGCCGCTGGCGATCGTCAACGGCAAGCCTATCCCCGCCTTGTATGGCGATCTGGTCAAGCGCGAAATGGCCCAGGGTCAGCCCGACTCGGCTCAGTTGGATGCCCGCGTGCGCGAGTCCCTGATCAACCTGGAACTGCTGTCGCACGCTGCCCTCGACAAGGGGCTCGACAAGGAGCCGAATCTGGCTGCCGCGCTCGATATCCGCCGCAAGGACCAGCTCGCCAAAGCCTACCTGGAGGACTACGTCAAAGCCCATCCGGTGACCGACGCCGAAATCCAGGCGATGTACGACAAGGCCAAGGCCCAACCGATGGAGCCCGAGTATCGTGCCCACCACATCCTGGTGAAAACCGAAGCCGAAGCAAAGAAACTGATCGCCGAACTCGACAAGAAAGCCAAGTTCGAGAATCTGGCGAAGAAATATTCCCTTGATCCAGGCTCAGCCAAAAACGGCGGAGCGCTCGACTGGTCTGATCGGCGTGCCTTCGTGCCCGAGTTCTCCGAGGCGCTGGCCGGCCTGAAGAAAGGCGAAATCACCAAGACCCCGGTGAAAACGCAGTTCGGCTACCACATCATCCGGCTGGACGACACGCGCACCCCCAAGCTGCCGCCGCTGGATGCCGTGCGTGGCGAAATCGTCAAGCAAATCCAGCAAGAGCGCGTCCGCGGCGCCATCACGGCTGCGCGTGCCGGTGCAAAAATCGAGTAATCCGCTAATAATACTAAGCAGGGCTTCGCCCTGCCTTTACCTGATAGGGAGCCGAACATGGCCAAAGAACATAATCAACTGCAAGACGTTTTTCTCAACACTCTGCGCAAAGAGCGCATTCCGGTGTCGGTGTTTCTCGTCAACGGAATCAAGCTGATGGGGCGAATTGAATCGTTCGATCAATTTGTGGTGCTGCTGAAAGGTCAGGACCAGGCTGCCCAGATGATCTTCAAGCACGCCATCTCGACCATTTCACCCTCGCGAGAAGTGGTGCTGCCGCAGCGCGACGTCGAGGCTTGAGTCCCGCTATTTAACCGGAACGGCCAGCAGGGTGGCCTCCGTCCGTGCGTCCACCAGTTCGACAGCTTTCCCGCAGTACACCTGCTTGAAACGGGCGGCAATCGTGGCAAGTTCCGACGTATCTTTCACATATATCACCGCATAGTCATCAGGATGCGCGGTCAGCCAGCGTGCCAGTTCCGCGCCTTGCAGCTCAACCAGCGGCGCTTCCAGCCTTCCCTGAAACTGATATTGGGCATGGTAAGTCGCTCCATTCGCCACCTGAAAAACGCCTTTAATGCGTAATTGAGAACACGGGGCGCTGCGATGCGTCGATCCTGCGTCCGAGGCGTCTTACAATTTCTCGAACGCCGATCAAGTGGCGAAGGTCTGTTGGAACAGCAATGCGAAAGACGTAAGTTTCCCCGCGCCGCAACAGGTAAGGAGTTCTACTGGGCATGATTCCGTAGGCGTGGTGCTTTGTAGCACCCTCTTGTAGCAACCATGAAAAACCTACGGAAAATCAACAAGCTATTGAGAATTCAATTGCTTAGAATCATTGGCGGAGAGGGGGGGATTCGAACCCCCGTCAGGATATTATCCTGAACACGCTTTCCAGGCGTGCGACTTAAACCACTCATCCACCTCTCCGAGAGCCGCGCATCATACCGGAAGCGCCTGTGCCCGGCAAACTGAAGTTGCGCTACCGCGCACATGAGCGCCACCGGAAAATTGAATTGCGCCCCCTTGAATCCTGGCCTTTCGTCCCCAATTCTCCGCGAGAACCAATTGGGAGCCCACATGCAGGACGAACTCAACACCGATGCGAACACGGCTGAAAGCCAGCCGGAGAAGGAAACCATGCCCAGCCTGGAAGAGCTGCTGAAAGCGGCGGAGCGCCAGGCGGCCGAGCATCACGACGCCTGGCTGCGCGCCAAGGCGGAAACCGAGAACATGCGCCGCCGCGCGGCGGAAGATGTCGACAAGGCGCGCAAGTTTGCGGTGGAAAACTTTGCCAGCGAGCTGCTGGCGGTGAAGGACAGCCTGGAAGCCGCGCTGGCGGTGGAATCGCCGAGCGTGGAAAACCTGAAGGATGGCGTCGATCTGACCCTGAAGCAGCTGGTTGCCGCGTTCGGCAAGTTCAATCTGCACGAGATCCACCCGATGGGCGAGAAGTTCGACCCGCACCAGCATCAGGCCATCCAGATGATCGAGTCCGAGCAGCCAGCCAACACGGTGGTGACGGTGCTGCAAAAAGGCTACCGCCTCAACGAGCGCACGCTACGGCCGGCACTGGTGATGGTGGCCAAGGGCCCCGGCGGCTGAGCTTGAATAGCGCCGCCTTGAATTAAGCCCAACCTCCCCCACATTCGAATCAATTCAAACTTACCAAGAAGGAAAACATCATGGGACGCATTATTGGCATTGACCTGGGCACCACCAACTCCTGCGTGGCAGTGATGGAAAATGGCACGCCGAAAGTGATCGAGAACGCCGAGGGCGCGCGCACTACGCCGTCGATCGTGGCCTACACCGAAGACGGCGAGATCCTGGTCGGCGCGCCGGCCAAGCGCCAGGCCGTCACCAATCCGAAGAACACCTTGTTCGCGGTCAAGCGGCTCATTGGACGGAGGTTCGAAGAGAAGGAAGTGCAGAAGGACATCGGCCTGATGCCCTACAAGATCGTCAAGGCCGACAACGGCGACGCCTGGGTGGAAGTGCGCGACAAGAAAATGGCCGCGCAGCAGGTGTCGGCCGAGACCCTGCGCAAGATGAAGAAGACCGCCGAGGACTACCTGGGCGAGGAAAG
>JAJXTJ010000340.1 GCA_021783895.1 Pseudomonadota bacterium
GAGGCCATTCTGGGCCGTTGCCGCAAGACCAACATGGCGGTCTATGCCGGCACGACCGACGCCGATCCGGACAAGGCCATTCCCCGGCTGTTGGGAAAACGTCTTGGCCTGGAACGCCTCGACTGCAACATGCTCGCCGACAACGACGGACTGACCTCGCTCAAAGTGGTCGAGAGTTCGCCGCGCCAGGGCTACATTCCCTATTCCAATAGGCCGATCAAGTGGCATACCGATGGCTACTACAATACGCCGGCGCGCCAGATATGGGGCTTGCAGCTCCATTGCGTGCAGAGTTCGGCAGAAGGCGGTGAAAACGCCCTGATGGACCATGAGATCGTCTACCTGCTGATGCGCGACGAAAATCCCGACTTCATCCGCGCCCTGATGCAACCGGATGCCATGACCATTCCGGCTCGGGTCGAGGAGGATGGCGTGGCGCGACCGGACGCGACCGGCCCTGTGTTTTCGGTACACCCGAAAAGCGGCGACCTGCACATGCGTTACACTGCCCGCACCCGCAGTATCGCATGGAAGCAGGATGCCGCGACGCTGGCGGCGGTGGCTTTCCTGGAAAGGTTGCTGGGCAGCGATACGCCCTATATTTACCGCGCCCGACTGGAATCGGGGATGGGCCTGATCTGCAACAACGTGCTGCATGACCGCGCCGGTTTCAACGACTCGCCGGACAAGAAACGCCTGCTCTACCGCGCTCGCTACTATGATCGGATTGCCGGTACGGGAGTGGGTGAGGTGTATGGGTTATGAACGGCGCAGACCCGCAGAAGACGTGGACGGCTTCCATCCCTACAACATCGGTCGGCTGGCGCTGCGCATCCCGGCGTTGCGTCCATGCACCCCGCATGGCGTGATGACCCTGCTCAAAACTGCCGGAGAGGATCTGAAAGGCAAACATGCCGTGATCGTCGGCGCCTCCAACATCGTCGGGCGACCGATGGGACTGGAGCTTCTCCTCGCGGGTTGCTCCGTCACCACCACCCATCGCTTCACCCGCGACCTGCCCGCCTTCGTCCGCCAGGCGGAAATTCTGGTGGTGGCGGTAGGCAAGCTCAAATTCATTCAGGGAGAATGGATACGCGCTGTTTGGCGGCTCAATGCTCACTGAATGCTCCGTGTCGCTACTGATGCGGTCAGACATTTGATACGCGGCTAAACTGTCGCTGACAAAATCCATGTTCCAAACAGCATGGATCACCTGGGCAATTTGTAGAGGCACCTGCGCGCTCTTGGGAGCTTGTCCAGATTGCGGAGAGCACGGTTACCCAATGTGCTATCGCCGTGCACCCTCCAATTTTGAGCCGACAGTCTCCACTTGGCCAGGAATGCGCGATGGCGTCGAACTGACCGTTGGTGCCGCTGCCGACATGCGCTCCTCGTGCGCAATCCGTGACACGTAGCCCGACCAGCCAATCAGCGCAAGCGCAAACGCCAGCAACACCTGGACCTGTATGCCTGCGGAGTAATGACGCGCTACCCATAGCCGTGCAATAAACGCAAGCAGCGTCACTGCGGCCAGCTGACCGGTAAACGCGCCTGCGCTTTCGAGCGCGACATGGTCGCTCCAGGCAAACAAGGACGGCAGCGCCAGCGCGAGCAGGATTAACGCGAACGCAACTCTGCGCGTGCGTGTCGCTTGATGGATGAGTTCGATGCTTCTGCGGTCATACATGACGCCGATTTCCTCTTGTTGATTGAGTAATGTAGCCGGGCGAGTGCGCCATCATGCACCTGCACACCGCCTGCGGATGCCTCCATTTTATTAGCAAATTGAAAAAATCTGTAGTCCAAACGTATTGCCAGTGAGATATTCACGTATTTACAAATCAACACAAATGTAAATTTTTGTGTCGTCCAGTACGTGCCCGAAATCAACCACGTGACGGATACCCGTTTTTATTTTGGTGAGAGGTGAACGATGCAGGTCAAAGCGTTGGGACATGCGGTGCTCAAGGTGCGCAGCCTGGAGCGTTCGGTGGCATTCTACCGGAATTTGCTCGGCATGCGCGAGGTGGCGCGCTACGGCGGCAAGATGGCGTTCTTTTCCCTCGGCGCCAACCACCACGACCTGGCGCTGATGGAGGTCGGCGCCCGTGCCGCCGATGCCGATCCCAGCGCGGTGGGGCTCTACCATCTGGCGTTCAAGGTCGGCGATACCCTGGACGAGCTGCGGGCTGTCAAGGCGGAACTGGAAGCGGGCGGGGTGGAAATCATGGGCATGTCCGACCACCGGGTTTCGCAGTCGCTTTATATTCTCGATCCCGACGGTACCGAACTCGAACTTTACGTCGATGCCGACCCGGCCTTGTGGCGGGACGATCCGGCGGCGGTGGCCTATATCGGGCCGCTGAACTTGGCGTAATAAAAAGCGGTTAGTCCACGAAATACACGAAAAGCACGAAAGTATTCAAAGAGATGGAAGGCTGTAGATCGTTATCCAATGGGTGAATGGCTTGGTCTGTTCAAGCTGTTGATTTGTTTCGTGTGTTTCGTGATTTTCGTGGATAAATCAAGGGCTAACTCCTTACTATTTCGTCAGCGCCATGAACAGTTGCGGCAACCTTTCCGGCAGGCGCTGGATGTTGTCGATCACGGTGTAGCGCTTGCCAAAAATATCGGTCACGTATTCATCCGCCTTCGGATCGAGGTTGATGCAGTAGGCGTAAATGCCCTTCTGATCCAGTTCCTTGACGGCTTGGCGGGCGTCTTCGATGAGCAGGCGTTCATCCTTGGTGTCCACGTCCGCAGGCTGGCCGTCGGTGAGGATCAGCATCAGCTTCTTGTCCGCCTTCTGTGAAGCCAGGTAGTGGGCGGCGTGGCGCATGGCGGCGCCCATGCGGGTGGAATAGCCGGCTTTCATTGCGGCCAGGCGGCCCTTGACTTCATCGTTCCAGGGTTCGCTGTAGCCCTTGATGTGCAGGTAGCGCACTTC
>JAJXTJ010000341.1 GCA_021783895.1 Pseudomonadota bacterium
ATTCTTCTTGTATTTTCCAATGTCTGGGGATATCTCAACCAGACAATTCTGCTATACATAGCAAAATTGTTTCCCAACATTGAATTTATTAGGCCAGCTAAAGCCCGGCTCAACTGGCTATTGCAGGCTATTGTCGGCTCTGCAGCATTCGGGATAGTTGTTTATTCTCTCGGTGTCGCTTTTTCATTTTTATCAAAAGTCCTATCCAGTTTTTTCAGTAATGGGATATAACAACATTAATCTAACCGCAACAGGTACAAACATTTCTGACGAAATGTAATTAACAATGGAACACATCACTGCAACCCGCATCGCCTTCGCAAGCTTCATCGGCACCGCCATCGAGTTCTACGATTTCTACATCTACGGGCTCGCCGTGGCGATGGTGATCGGCCCGGTGTTCTTTCCCGGCAGCGACCCCGCCGCACAGGCGTTGAATGCATTCCTCACCTTCGGCATCGCGTTCCTGGCGCGCCCGATCGGCGCGTTGCTGTTCGGACATTTCGGCGACCGGATCGGCAGAAAAGCCACGCTGGTTGCATCCTTGCTGGTGATGGGAATTTCCACCACGCTGATCGGCGTGCTGCCCGGATATGAGCTGATCGGCTGGACCGCACCCGTGCTGCTCTGCCTGCTGCGCTTCAGCCAGGGCATGGGTCTGGGCGGAGAATGGGGCGGGGCGGCCTTGCTGGCTGCGGAGTATGCGCCTGCGGGCAAGCGCGGCTGGTTCGGCATGTTCCCGCAACTGGGACCTCCGGTCGGATTTTTGCTGGCCACCGTCAGCTTCCTGTTGCTGTCGCATTTTCTCGACGATGCGCAGTTCCGCGCATGGGGCTGGCGCATTCCCTTCCTGTCCAGTGCAGCCCTGGTGATCATCGGCCTCTATGTGCGGCTCAAGCTCACCGAGACACCGGTGTTCGCCAGGGCCATGCGGTCCCACCAGCCGGTCAAGCTGCCGCTGGCGGAACTGTTCAGGCATCATGCAAAATCCCTGCTGCTGGGGGCGCTGGCAATAGTCGTGTGCTACGCGCTGTTCTACATCTCCACGGTGTTCGCATTGAGCTACGGCGTTGCGACACTGGCCATCCCGCGCCCGAAATTCCTCGGCATGCTGTGCGTGGCCGTGATCTTCATGGCGGCAGCCACGCCGCTTGCCGCCTGGGCGGGCGACCGCTATGGCCGCCGCCCGGTATTGCTGGTTGCGGGCGGTGCTGCATTCCTTTCCGGCTTTCTGCTCTCCCCGATGCTCGGCAGCGGATCGATGTGGCAGATCACCGCCTTCCTTTCCATCGAACTGTTCCTGATGGGTGCCACGTTTGCACCCATGGGCGCATTGCTGCCGGAACTGTTCCCGACCGCGGTGCGCTACACCGGGGCGGGTGCGGCCTACAACCTGGGCGGCATACTCGGCGCTTCTCTGGCGCCCTACATCGCGCAACAACTGGTGTTGCATGGCGGCCTGTCCTGGGTGGGCGGCTATGTATCCACAGCCGCCGCTATCAGCCTGCTGGCCGTGTTCATGATGCACGAAACCCGCGACAAAGAATTGGCATGAAGACCTTGCCACCCGCCATCTTCCTGATGGGCCCCACCGCCAGCGGCAAGACCGGCGTCGCGGTGGAATTGGCCCGGCATTTGCCGGTGGAGATCATCAGCGTGGATTCCGCGCTGGTGTATCGCGACATGAATATCGGCACCGCCAAGCCGGACGCAGCCACCCTCGCCCGTGCGCCTCACCACCTGATCGATATCATCAATCCAACCGAAGCGTACTCAGCTGCTGCGTTCCGCCGTGATGCACTGCACCTGATGCAGGACATAACCGGACGCGGAAAGATCCCGTTGCTGGCAGGTGGCACGATGCTGTACTTCAAGGCGCTCAGTGCCGGGTTGAGCGACCTGCCGCAATCCGATCCCGCAGTACGCGCCGCACTCAATTCCGAAATCGCGCAACACGGCATTCAGCACCTGCACCGGCAACTCGCGCAAGTGGACGCCGAAACTGCCGCGCGCCTGAAGCCGACCGACACGCAGCGCATCCAGCGAGCGATGGAGATCTACCGCCTCACCGGCCAGACCATGTCTGCGCTGATTCAATTAAAACCCCTCACAAGCAAAGGGGCTTGGGAGGGGGGGGGATTGCCTTACCGCGTCATACCCATTGCCCTGCTCCCCTCCGAACGCAGCCAACTGCACGCGCGCATCGCAGCACGCTTTTCGGCTATGCTGAAGCAGGGATTAGTCGATGAGTTGCGCGAATTACAAACATGTTATGCTTTGCATCCTGACTTGCCCTCGATGCGTTGTGTGGGCTACCGTCAGGCATGGCAATTTCTCGCAGAAGAAATCAATGAGGCAGACTTGCTGGAAATGGGCACGGCCGCCACACGACAGCTTGCCAAACGCCAGCTTACCTGGCTGCGCTCCATGCCGGACAAAATCGAATTCGATTGTTTTGCCGGGAATCTGGAAGAGCACGTGCTGAATATGCTCCTATCAACTACCGATACAAAATAAAAGAACTGCCGGATAGGCGATCAGAATGCAGGGGAGAAATCATGGAAGGCGCACTGAATGGTTCCGGCTTTGATCCCAAGTATCCGGGTGAAAACAATTCCCTGTTTTCAAGATTATTGGTTCGCTACAGAAGCAGTACAGAAACCGAGCACGAGCAGGCCACCCTGAGACTGTTTCTTACCTGTATCGGCATACTTTACCTTTGGGTGATCGCACACTACAACATTATCGGCACTGTCACTGAGCGGGCTGAAGTGATCAAGCTCTGGGAGCAGTGGTGGTGGCCATCAATGTATTATTTATTTGCATTGGTGCACATCGTTTCTCTGCTTGTAAAGCCGGCAAGGCTGATATTGCGTAGAAATGCCATGTTGTTTTTGGACAACACTTTTATCACTATATTGGCGCTTCATGGCGGATTG
>JAJXTJ010000342.1 GCA_021783895.1 Pseudomonadota bacterium
CTTTCGGAGAGCTTCCCGGCATTGCTGATTGCCGGTGCCGTTATCGGCGTGGCGCTGCTGCTTTTGGTGGGATGGCAACTTTGGCAACTGCGCCGGCGCATTCGGGGTGGGATTTTCGGCAGCAAGTTGACCTTCCGTCTGATGCTGTGGTTCGGGCTGGTGGCCTTGCTGCCGGCGACGGTGGTGTTCGGTGCATCGGTGTTTTTTCTCAATCGCAGCATCGAGACCTGGTTCGATGTCCGCGTCGACAATGCATTGGGGTCCGGTGTCAACCTGGGCCAGGCGGCGCTGGACGACATGCTCGCCGATCTGACCAAAAAAACCGAGCGCATGGCGCTGACCTTGTCCGATGCGGGCACTGGTTCGGTGATCACGATGGTGTCTTCCCTGCGCGAGCAGGCGGCCATTAACGAGGCCACCCTGTTTGATGAAAAAGGCGGCGTAATCGTCACGGCGGGAGGTGAGAAAGCCGGCCTGCTGCCGGAAATTCCCGACCGGGCCATACTCTGGCAGGTGTTGCAGGAAAAGGCATACAGCCGGGTGGATGACTTGCCGGGGAAAGGCCTGGTCATGCGGGTGCTGGTGCCGGTTTACAGCACCACGTTTGCCGGCGAGACGCGTGTGCTGCAAGTCCTGCAGGCAGTGCCGCCCAGTTTGGCCAGGGACGCCGAAGCGGTGCAAAGCGCTTATCGGGACTACCAGGAAATCGCCGCCTCGCGCCTGGGACTCAAGCGCATGTATGGTCTGGCGCTGACGCTCACCCTGTTGCTGGCCCTGCTGCTGACCATCGCCCTGGCTTATCTGCTGTCGGAACGGTTGGGGGCTCCCCTGCGAACATTGGCACGCGGAACCCGTGCCGTGGCCAAGGGGGATTTCTCGCAAATGAAGCCCTTGAAAAGCCGTGATGAACTGAGTGCGCTGATCCAGTCCTTCAACAACATGACCCGGCAGCTGTCCGAAGCCCGGGGCGAGGCCGAGCGCAACCAGCTGCAAACCGAGCAGGCCAAGGCCTACCTGGAAAGCGTGCTGGCCAACCTGTCTTCCGGCGTGGTGGCGCTCGACCACAAGCTCAGGGTTCGCGCCATCAATGATGCCGCCGCCCGCATTCTGGAAACCGGGATTGAGACCCTCTCAGGCAAACCTCTGGTCGAGTGGGGCGAGCCGGGCACGCCGCTGCGGAAATTTGGCGAAGAGGCGGCCGAACGCTTTATTGCATCAGAGGGCAAGGACTGGCATGGCCAGTTGGAATTTCCCCGTCCGGGCCAAATGCAGATTCTGCTGGCGCGCGGCAGCAAGTTGCCTGCCGAAGTGCAGCGCGGCTACACCCTGGTGTTCGACGATGTCACCATACTCATTCGTGCTGAGCGCGATGCAGCTTGGGGTGAAGTGGCGCGCAGGCTGGCGCATGAAATCAAGAATCCGCTGACCCCCATCCAGCTTTCCGCCGAACGCCTGTCGCTGAAGCTCAAGGACAAACTGGCGGGCAATGACGCCGATATGCTGTCGCGCGCAACCGATACCATCATCAACCAGGTGGGCGCCATGAAGGGCATGGTGGATGCCTTTGCCAGCTATGCACGCATGCCCAGCGCGCAGATTGCGCCGCTGGATTTGAATGCGCTCGTGCGCGAAGTGCTGACGCTTTATGACGGTGCAGCCATCCGCTCCGAATTAACCCCCGACTTGCCTTTAGTGGCCGGGGACTCCACACTCATGCGCCAAGTGATACATAATCTGCTGCAAAATGCGCAGGATGCGCTGGCAGGCAAACCGGATGGCCGAATCGGGATACGCACCGATTCGACGGCTGACAACGTAAGGCTGATCATCGCGGACAATGGCCCGGGCTTTCCCGACCACATGATGGCCAGGATGTTTGAGCCCTACGCGACGACAAAACCGAAAGGCACGGGCCTGGGTTTGCCTATAGTGAAAAAAATTGTTGAAGAGCTTCAGGGAAATATTCGGGTGGAAAACCTGCCTAGCGGGGGTGCCTGTGTATGTGTAAGTCTGCCGGTATATAAAGGTTTCACGGGGGGTATGCAGTGAGCGGTTATGTTTTGGTGGTGGATGACGAAATCGGCATCCGTGATCTGCTGTCGGAAATCCTGACTGAGGAAGGCTATGACGTGCATGTGGCGGAAAACGCGGAAGAGGCGCGCCGCTACCGTTCAGAGCAGCGGCCGGATCTGGTGCTGCTCGATATCTGGATGCCCGACACTGACGGGGTTACCCTGTTGAAGGAATGGGCCGCAAGCGGCCAGCTCACCATGCCGGTGGTGATGATGTCAGGCCATGCCACCATCGATACGGCGGTTGAGGCAACCAAGCATGGGGCGGTGGATTTTCTGGAAAAGCCGATTGCGCTGGCCAAGCTTCTGGCCACGGTGACCAAGGCCATCAAGAAGGCCGATGCGCCGCGCCGCGCGCCTTCATTTGAGCTCTCCGCGCTGGGTAAAAGCCAGGTGGTGCAGGATTTGAAAAAACGCCTCGCCCAGATTGCCGGCCATACCCACCCCGTGCTGCTGTCGGGCGAGCCCGGCAGCGGCTTCGACCTGTGCGCGCGCTTCCTTCACCCTGCCAATATGCCGTGGGTCGAAATCACCGAGCGTGGACAGCTGGTGGCGTCGCCGTCCGAGCTGGCGGAAAAAGTCGAAAACGGCACGCTCTACCTGCCTGAACTGTGCGAACTCAACAAGCTGGAGCAGAAAGGGCTTTCCCTGCTGATCGACAAGCTGAACGGCAGCACGGCGCGGCTGGTGTGCGCGACCAGCCGCAGCATGGATGAAATGATCACGGCAAACGAATTCGATCCGCGCCTGTATTACCGGCTGTCTGCCGTCAGCGTGCGGATCCCGCCGCTGCGTGAGCACCGCGAAGACATTCCCGACATCGCCAACTTCAT
>JAJXTJ010000343.1 GCA_021783895.1 Pseudomonadota bacterium
TGTTGCGCGTCAGTCAGGGCAGCCTGCGGCTGGCGGGAGTGGGGGAGGCGCAGCTTTCCGGTACGTGGGACATGACGGGAGGGGGCCTGACGGATTTCGATCTTAAGGCGGCGGGCCTCGACATGGCCGGGCTGTATCCGATTCTGCTCCAACCTTTCCTGGAAAAAACCGCCTTCGCCAAGTTGCGAACAAAGGGCGATGCCGATCTGGCATGGCGCTACCGTAACGGCGCGACCACCGACTTCGACCTGAGCCTGCGCGCCGCCGAATTCGTCGACGAGGACCAGCGCTTCGCGCTGTATGGCGTGAATGCCCGCATTCCTTGGTCGAGCGTGGAAGAACGCCAGGCGGAGCTTAATTTCCAGCGTGGCGAGGTGCTGCGCCTGGCGCTGGGCGAGACTCATGTGCCGCTGACAATGAGAGGCTGGCAGTTCAGCGCTCCCGACCTTTCCATTCCGCTGCTCGATGGCAGGCTCAATATCGATGGCTTCACCGCCGACCGCAATGATGGGGCTTGGCAGTGGCGTTTCAGCGGTGGCCTGGCACCCGTTTCGATGGAACGTTTCAGCGAGGCATTGAAGCTGCCGCGAATGCAGGGCACGCTGGCCGGCGTCATTCCCGCCGTCAGCTATGCCGGCGGGAATCTCAAGGTGGATGGCGCCTTGTTGTTCAAGGTGTTCGACGGCACGGCAGTGGTCAAAGACCTCTCGCTGCACGACCCTTTCGGCCGCGTTCCGCGCCTGCAGGCCAGTCTCGACATGCGCAATCTCGATCTCGATCTGCTGACCCGCGCCTTTTCCTTCGGCAACATGCAGGGGCGCATCGACGTCTCGGTGGCCGGGCTGGAACTGTCGAACTGGCGCCCGGTGCGGTTCGATGCCAAGGTGGCAAGCAGCCCCGGCAGTTACCCAAAGAAAATCAGCCAGAGCGCGGTGCAGAATATTTCGTCTCTGGGCGGCGCCGGGGCGGCCGCCGCGATTCAGCGCAGTTTCCTGAGCTTCTTCGAGCAGTTCGGTTACGAGCGGATCGGTCTTTCCTGCGTGCTGCGCAACGGGGTGTGCCTGATGGACGGCATCGAGCCGGCGCCGCATGGCTACGTCATCGTAAAGGGTGGCGGCATACCGGCGATCAGCGTAATCGGTTACAATCGCCAGGTGAGCTGGGACGAGCTGCTGGAGCGGCTGAAACGGGTGACCCAGAAGAATGTGAAGCCGGTTATCCAGTAAAGAACCAGGAAGGAGCTTTAATGAGGATATTGCCCGTGGCTATGGCGGTGTTGCTGGCGGCGACGGTTTCAGCGTGCGTCACCATCAACATCTATTTTCCCGCAGCGGCGGCAGAAAAGGCCGCCGACAAGATCATTGATGAAGTGTGGCAGCTGAAGAAGCCAGGCGAAGTACCGGCGCCGGCCAAACCGGACGAACAGAAATAGGAGGTCACAATGTACAGCCAGATTCTTCGCTTGTGGATGGTCGCTGCCCTGCTGTGGATGCCTTTGCTGGCATTTGCCGCAGCCGACCTGGAAATCAACACACCTGCCATCAGCAGCCTGAAAATGACCATGCAGCAGCGCCATGGGCAGCTTGCAGGGTACTATGCCAGCGGCGCGGTCGGCCTGACGCGCGATGGCCTGGTTGCGGTGCGCGACGCGGCCCTGGTGCCGCTGGCACAACGGCAGGCGGTGAACGGGCTGGTCGCTGCGGAGAACCAGGATCGTCAGGCGCTGTACCGCGAGATTGCAAACGCCAACGGCCATCCGGAATGGGAGGAGGAGATTCATTCCACTTTCGCCCAGCGCTGGGTGCAGAAGGCTGCGCCGGGATGGTGGTATCAGAACCAGAGCGGGGCATGGGTACGAAAATAGTGACCTCCGATCACACCTTTCTGGGGCAGGCCCCCGTTCTGGTATTCGACATCGAGACAGTCCCGGACGTCGAGGGTCTGCGCAAGCTCAACGGGCTCGGGGACGAAATCGATCCGGCCCAGGTGGCGGAGATGGCCTTCCACCAGCGCCGCCAGGCAACCGGCAACGACTTCCTGCAACTGCACGTGCAGCGCGTGGTGGCGATCTCCTGCGCCCTGCGCGAGCGCGACAGCTTCCGCATCTGGTCGCTGGGCGGTCCCGAGGATGACGAGGGCGAGCTGATCCGCCGTTTTTTCGAGGGCATCGAGAAATACACCCCGCAGATCGTGTCATGGAACGGCGGCGGCTTCGACCTGCCGGTGCTGCACTACCGCGCCATGGTCCACGGCATCCAGGCGCCGCGCTACTGGGACATGGGCGAGGATGACCGCGAGTTCAAGTGGAACAACTACATCAGCCGCTACCACACCCGCCATCTCGATTTGATGGACCTGCTCGCGCTCTACCAGCCGCGAGCAAATGCGCCGCTGGACCAGATCGCGCAGCTGATCGGCCTGCCTGGCAAGCTCGGCATGGACGGCTCGAAAGTCTGGGATGCCTTCCAGAACGGCGAGATCGACGGGATTCGCAATTATTGCGAAACCGACGTCGCCAACACCTACCTGGTTTACCTGCGTTTTCAGCTGATGCGCGGCGTGCTGACGCGCGAAGCGTACCAGTCCGAGTGCGATCTGGTGCGCGCCACCTTGAGCAAGTCCGATGCGTCGCACTGGCAGGAGTTCCTGGCTTTGTGGAAGTGATTATTATTATCTATTGAACCGCAGTTGGAGTAGGGTGCGTCCCACGCACCCGTTTGCGCTGGTGCGTGAGACGCACCCTACATTTACAGGTTTTTCAAATTGAATCCCATGACCATCATTGAATCTCTCGACCACGAAGGGCGCGGCGTCGCCCATGTGGAAGGCAAAACCATATTCATCGAAGGCGCCTTGCCCGGCGAAACGGTGGAGTATTCCGTCTTCAAGAAGAAGCCCAG
>JAJXTJ010000344.1 GCA_021783895.1 Pseudomonadota bacterium
GGGCGCATATGGCTGGGCCGATGTGACTTGAGTACTGAGCAACGCCATTGCCTCGCGGTGTGCGTGTGCCCGTGGGGAGTCGAGGTAGGGGCCGGCAGCCAGGGTGCTCCCGAAAGCAGCCTTGTGCAGGACGGAAAACACCACGTTGCCGTCCGCATCGGTGAGCAGCAGGTCGTAGCAGCCCGCGCTTTCCAGCAGGGCAAGAAAATAATCGCGATAGCGCTGCTCCTCGGCCAGATAGCGCGAAGAGCCGGCGCCGGCGCGGGTTCGCAGGGCGGAAAGCGCTTGCAGCGCACTGAGGGTGGCAGGTGATCTCGCCAGCAGCCGGTTGTCGGCCAAACGCTCGGCGAGATAGGTATTGATCTGATCCTCCTTCTTGTCGGCAAGGGAGGAAAGATTGTCCAGCACGGATTCTTGCAGGGTCTGCTCGAAGGCCTGAATATACAACCAGGACAGCCCTGCCAGGGGGATCGGCGAAAGCAGCAGAAAACCCAGCAGCAGACGGGCGATGATTTTATTGTCCATTTAGCCAATATTGACCCTGTGGGTACGGCTTCAGCCGTACAGGCGCCTACTTCTGGCAGGCTCTTGTCCTCGGGTGCCTTGGCCGGGGGGGAGCCTGACCCACAACGATTGCGAAACCTGCGCGATCATCACGAAAATTTATGAAACATCCGGGTTGGTTTGCGGGAAAAGTTCTTTACAACCCCGCCCCGGCCAATACCCCAGCACCGGCGCCAGCCATTTCTCCGCAGTGGACACATCCCAACCCTTGCGTTTGGCGTAATCTTCCACCTGGTCACGGTCGATCTTGCCGAGGGCGAAATAAGTCGATTCCGGATGCGCGAAATAGAAGCCGCTCACCGCTGCCGTGGGCAGCATGGCGTAACTTTCCGTCAGGGTGATGCCGGCGTTTTCCGGCGCCTTGAGCAGCTCGAACAGCGGGCCTTTTTCGCTGTGCTCCGGGCAGGCAGGGTAGCCTTGCGCGGGGCGGATGCCGCGATATTTTTCCGCGATCATGTCGTCGTTGGAGAGCGCTTCGTCTTTGGCATAGCCCCAGAATTCGCGCCGCACGCGCTGGTGCATCAGTTCGGCGAAGGCTTCGGCGAGGCGGTCGGCCAGGGCCTTGAGCATGATCGCGCTGTAGTCGTCGTGGTCCTTCTCGAAGGCGGCGACGTGCGCGTCGATGCCGACGCCTGCCGTCACCGCGAAACCGCCGAGGTAATCCTTCACGCCCGAATCCTTGGGCGCAACAAAATCGGCCAGGGCCAGGTTGGGCTTGCCCGGCGATTTCTCGGCCTGCTGCCGCAGGGTATGGTAGGTCATCGCCACCTTGCCGCGGCTTTCGTCGGTGTAGATCTCGATGTCGTCGCCGACGCTGTTGGCGGGGAAAAGTCCAATAACGGCGCGGGCTTCCAGCCATTTTTCGGCTGTGATGCGCTTCAACATGGCCTGGGCGTCGGCGAACAGCTTCTTTGCCTCCTCGCCCACCACCGCGTCGGCGAGGATTTTGGGATAATGCCCGTGCAGTTCCCAAGCCTGGAAGAACGGCGTCCAGTCGATGCGCTCCGCGATCTCCGCTAGGGAGTAGTCGCGGAACGCCTTGAGGCCGGTGAAAGTCGGCACCGGCGGCGCATAGGCGGCCCAGTCCGGCTTGAACGCGTTGGCGCGCGCATCGGCCAGGGTCAGGCGCTTGGTTTCGTTGGAACGGTTCTGGTGACGCTCGCGGATCGCCACGTATTCATCGGCGACGCCCTGGACATAGGCGCCGCGCAGATCGTCGCTCAACAGGTTGGAGCACACGCCGACGGCGCGCGATGCGTCTTTCACGTAGATCACCGGGCCGCCGTAGTGCGGCGCAATCTTCACCGCAGTGTGGGCGGGCGAGGTGGTGGCGCCGCCGATCAGGAGCGGCTGCTTCATCCCCAGCCGCTCCATTTCCCTGGCGACGTGCGACATTTCTTCCAGCGATGGCGTAATCAGGCCGGACAGGCCGATGATGTCGGCCTTTTCATCGATCGCAGCCTGCAGGATTTTGGCAGCGGGCACCATCACCCCCAGATCGACCACGTCGTAGTTGTTGCAGGCGAGCACCACGCCGACGATATTCTTGCCGATGTCGTGGACATCGCCCTTGACCGTGGCCATGATGATCTTGCCTTTGGCCTGGGCGGCCTTGCCGGTGGCGGCCTTCTCGGCCTCGATATACGGCACCAGATGCGCCACCGCCAGCTTCATCACGCGGGCGGACTTCACTACTTGGGGCAGGAACATCTTGCCGGCGCCGAACAGGTCGCCGACCACGTTCATGCCGTCCATCAACGGCCCCTCGATTACGTGGATCGGGCGCTCCGCCTGCTGCCGGGCTTCTTCGGTGTCTTCGATAATCCAGGTGGTAATACCCCTGACCATGGCATGAGCCAAGCGCACCCCCACCGGCGCCTCGCGCCAGGCCAAGTCTTCAACCTGGCTCTTGGCCACGCCCTTGAAAGATTCGGCGAACTCCACCAAGCGTTCGGTCGCGTCGGACCGCCGGTTGAGCAGCACGTCCTCGACCCGCTCCAGCAGGTCCTTGGGAATTTCCTCGTAGACGCCAAGCTGGCCGGCATTGACGATGCCCATGTCCATGCCCGCATGAATCGCGTGATAGAGGAATGCGGTGTGGATCGCCTCGCGCACCGGCTCGTTGCCGCGGAAGGAAAAGGACACGTTGGACACCCCGCCGCTCACCTTGGCGTAGGGCAGGTCCCGCTTGATGATGCGCGTGCCTTCGATGAAATCCACCGCGTAATTGTTGTGTTCCTCGATGCCGGTGGCCACCGCGAAGATGTTCGGGTCGAAGATGATGTCCTCGGCCGGAAAGCCGACCTGTTCGGTAAGCAGCTTGTAGGAGCGGGTA
>JAJXTJ010000345.1 GCA_021783895.1 Pseudomonadota bacterium
CAGTTGCCACGATTTCTTCTCTCCCTGCATGGGCCACATCGCCCTGCACGGCATCGGCGTCGGCGTACTGACCGGCCTGGTGGGGGTGGGCGGCGGTTTCCTGATCGTGCCGGCGCTGGTGCTGCTCTCCGGCATTCCCATGAAACAGGCGGTGGGCACCTCGCTCGCCGTCGTTGCCGCCAAATCCTACGCCGGGTTTGTGGGTTATATGGGCGGCGTGCCGATCGACTATGCCCTGATGGGCGCCTTCACTGCCGTCACCGTGGTGGGCAGTTTCATCGGCACCCGATTGGCGGGATACGTCTCGCAGGCCGCCCTGAAAAAGGCCTTCGCCTGGTTTTTGGTGGTGGTGGCCACCTATATTTTGTTGAAAAGCGTGGTTGGAGAATTAGCGTGAGTTTGCGTGTTCGTGTGATTTCGCAGCATCCCCCGGGTGGGCGGTGCACGCTCTATGCCGGCTATGCCGAAGTGCTGGCTGACCACCTGGATGCCCAGACAGAATTCGTCATCAGCACTGAGCGAGACGCCCATGGTTCGGGCTTTCCTTCCCTGCTGGTGAATGGATTTCCTGTCCAGCCTGCGGATGGGGTGATCGTGATGCCGGCAGACCTGTGTGCGGTGCTGGCGGGGGCGGGGCAGGGGCAGGACCAAGCGGCCTTGGCCGGCTTGGCAGTGGCCTTGGATGCCCTCCTGGAACGCATGATGGAAGCGTCGTGATGAGGGTCGCAAATGCGCCGCATATTGAATTGTTGGGCCGCTTGACTTAGGCGCGACGTGTCGGCTCAGGAATCATCGTCAATCAACGGACTGTGGAGAACGAGATGATGCATTGGGGTGATGGATACGGGTGGGCGGGTGTAGGTTGGGGGATAGGTTGGATCTTCATGGCGTTCTTCTGGGGGCTCGTAATCGCAGGAGCCATCGCGCTCGTCCGCTGGTTCGGAACGGCCAGTAACGGAAGTCGTGACACACGACACCAGACTCCTCTTGAAATTCTTCAGGAGCGATATGCGCGCGGAGAAATTGGCAAGGACGAATATGAGCAGAAGCGTGCCGATCTCGAGAACTAGCAACGAGGTGGAATTGCCTTTTGTGGCGGGTGCGTTCTTCATGTCCATCGCCGAGGGCCGTGAGGTGCTGGCCTGTCTGCTTGATTCCCGTTTACGGCATGATCGAAAGCGACCTGATAAACGTCGCGAAGATCGCCGACCCCGCGCACTATTACATGGACGTGGTCATTCTGGCAGACATGAATCTGACCTTCTGAAATGTGCGCATGATCTACTGCCAGCAGCGTGTCGTCATGTTTGAGGCTGCTCTGATGCCGACCTCAGCCCGTGGCAACGTCCTGATCCTGGCGCTGAGTCAGGCCCTGATGCTGTCCGCGATTGTCCTCGCCATGGTGCTTGCCGCGATCCTCGGCGCCATGCTCGCGCCCGACAAGGGACTGGCGACGCTTCCGGTGGCGGCGATGGTAATCGGCACCGCCATCGCCTCGCTGCCGGCGGCCTTGCTCATGCGCCGGCTTGGACGCCGCCCCGGCTTTTTGCTCGGTGCGCTGCTGGGCGTCATGGGCAGCCTGCTGTGCGCGCTCGCGCTCTACCAGAGCAACTTTGCCGCTTTCGTCATCGGGAACTTCCTGCTTGGCAGCTACCAGGGCTTCGCCAATTACTACCGCTTCGCCGCCGTCGAGGCCGCCGGCCCGGACCATGCCAGTAAAGCCATTTCCCTGGTGGTCGCCGGTGGGGTGGTCGCTGCCTTCCTCGGCCCCCAGCTCGGTCTATGGGGGCGTGACTGGATCGGCGGGCAACTGTTTGTCGGCTCCTATCTGGCACAGGGTGTCCTGAGCCTCATCGCGCTGGTTCTGCTTTCCCGCCTGCATCTTCCCAAGGTGGTTGCCGCAGACCTCGGCCGCGCGCGTCCGCTGCGTGAAATACTGAGCCAGCCTGCCCTGCAGGTGGCGATCTTCGGCGCCGCAGTCGGCTATGCCGTCATGATCATGGTGATGACGGCGACTCCGCTGGCAATACTGGGTTGCGGATTGCCGGAATCGAACGTGACGCCGGTGATCCAGTGGCACGTGGTGGGGATGTTCGCGCCGTCCTTTTTCACCGGTTCACTGATCAAGCGCTACGGCGCGGCGCGCATCATGCAGGCCGGTTTCATCCTGCTGCTTGGCCACATCGTGCTGGCCTTGTCCGGCGTCGAGTTCCTGCATTTTCTGTCGGCGCTGATCCTGCTCGGCGTCGGCTGGAACTTCGCCTTCATCGGAGGCACCGCGCTGCTGACCCAGGCCTACCAGCCTGCCGAGCGTCTGAAGGTGCAGGCAGTGAACGAATTCGCGGTCTTCGGTCTGGCGGCGCTGGCCACCCTGTCGGCGGGATGGCTCTACGATCGCTTCGGCTGGGCCACGCTGAATCTCGCGGTGGTGCCCTTCCTGCTGGCTGCGTTGATTGCGACCATCGGCATCGAGCGGAAATTCCGCCGGCTGGCAGCAGCAGCCTGAAAACCAAACCGGCTTCCCCAATGAATACTGCCCCGATTTACCTCGACTACAACGCCACCACCCCGGTCGATCCGCGCGTGCTGGAAGCCATGCTCCCGTATCTGGCTGTTCACTATGGCAACCCGTCATCCGATCATGTTGTTGGACAGCGCGCGAAGGCTGCGGTGGAGGCCGCCCGTGCCGAGGTGGCGGCGCTGATAGGCGCAACGCCCCCGGAAATCGTCTTCACCGGTTGCGCCACCGAGGCCAACAACCTGGCGCTGCTGGGTGCCGCGCGGGCAGCGCTTCCCGGTGGACGCAAATTATTGGTGACTTCCGCCATCGAACATCCCTCCGTGCTGCAACCCCTGCGCCATCTGGCACGGGAAGGCGGGTCCTTAA
>JAJXTJ010000346.1 GCA_021783895.1 Pseudomonadota bacterium
AGGACGGCACGCTGTCAGGCAAGCTCGCCAAGCAGGTGTTCGAAGGCTTGTGGGAAGGCGCCGGCGAAGTCGACGCCATCATCGAGGCGCGCGGCCTGAGGCAGATGTCCGATTCCGGCGAACTGGAAAAGATCATCGACGACGTGCTGGCCGCGAATCAGAAGTCGGTCGAGGAATTCCGCGCCGGCAAGGACAAGGCCTTCAACGCGCTGGTGGGTCAGGTGATGAAGGCCAGCCGCGGCAAGGCCAACCCGGCACAGGTCAACGATCTGCTGAAGCGCAAGCTGGGCTGAGAGGCGCTGTCCGCGTCACTTGAACACCAGCCACGCGATCAGGGCCCAGACGATCAGCGTGCCGATCAGGTTGCGTGATCCGTGGCAGTTGCGGAACAGGCGCTTGTCCCAGAAGGCGAGCGTGCCGTTGCTGCAGGGCGTCAGGCGCGGCAGGAAGGGGCGCACCTCCGCGCAGTAATCCGCATAGCTCTGGCCGAATACTTCTTTCAGCAGCGCCTCTTCGCGTTTGACCCGGTTCACCATATAGAACCAGTAGATCACGGTGTAGCCGACGATGACCGGCAGCCGTCCGTGATCGAGCAGCAGCAGCAGTCCCAGGACGATGAAGTAGCGCCCCAGATACATGGGATTGCGCACCAGCGAATACGGGCCGCGAAAGGCCAGGGTCGCATTCTTGTCGAGCGAGGCAAAACACCAGAGCTGGATGAACTCGCCTGCCATGGACACCGCAAAAGCCAGCCAGAAATGCTCCGACCGCCAGCCCAGTTGCCAGAACAGCAGCGCGACGAGCGCGATGCCCAGCACAATGCGGTAGCGCACCAGGACTTTTCGCAGCGCGGCGTTATTGAACAAGGCATGGATGGGCTCGAACATGGGCAGGGACTCCGGAGAAATGGGGTTGATTGAGTTTAACGACGGCGGCGACGGCCTGCCAGACGGCCCATCCCGAGATAACCTTTTAATACCCACCATTTGCGCCAGGCATTCACGCTGTCCAGCAGGCCCTTGCGCGTTTCATCCAGCGTGCCGGGCAGGCTTCTTTCCCAGGCCTTGTAGACGCCGGACAGGTCGATCTTTTCCAGGTATCGCGCCAGCGGGGGAATCCAGCACGGCAATATCACATAAGACTGGAAATCAATCAGCACAGGTTGTTGCGCCACGCCGACCAGCACATTGCCGCGATTGCGCAGATCGAGATGGGCAATTCCGCGCGCATGCATGGCTTTCACCGTGGTTTCCAGCGCCAGGAAAAAATCCGCTGACGGCTGCCCCGGAGGGAATTCATTCAGCGCACGGCCCTCGACATACCCATAAGCGAGCGCGAAGGCATCCACGCGCACGGGACTTTCCGCGATCCCCGGGATGCCCTGCAGGCGTTTCAGGGCCTTCAATTCCCGTCTGATAAACCAGCGGCCGACCGTGTGCCGCACCCAACCCGGACAAGACAGGAAGTCCTTGACCACCCAGCGCCTGCCGCCGCACTCGACCAGCCTGACATCGGCATTGGCGAGTCGGCCCCGAGCCAGATAATGGGGGGGCGTCGCCTGGAGCAGATCGCGCGTAGGGACATTGGGAGGCAGCATGAATCGGTCGGATCAGGCAAGGAGGGCACCTGCCCGAACCTTCGGGGCAACGCGCATGAAGCGGCGGATTTTACCACCAGAACGAGCCCGTCCCGGATGCACCCTCTGCCAACCGGGAACCGGGAACCGAACCGTACCCGAAGCCAAAAAAACGGGTAGCAGGAATTACTGGCGGGTAGTCGTCAACACTTTGAACCGCGCCTTGTCGGCTGCGTACTTGTCGCGCACCTTCTGCATGGCTTCTTCGTTGTTCAGAATGGTTCGTTTCAACTCCAGACTCTCACGGGTGGCCTGATCCAGTTGATCCGTGAGGCCTGGGCCCACCTTTTTTCCGGATTTTTCGATCGTGGCGATGCGCGCCTGCAGATCGGCGATCGTGGCCTTCACCGCCTCGCTGCGGATTTCCGCCCCCTTGATCGCCAGCTTGTGGTGGTCCAGCGCACGGTCGCGCGCCAGGTCGATTTCCGCCTCGCTGGTATAGGTCTGGGTCAGCGCGCGATCGAGTTGCGCCCGTTTTTGCTGCTCCGCCTGGAGCTGCTTCTGCTCGGTCAGGCGCTCGGCCTCGGCCTGGCGCTCGGCTTCGGATTGCGTGCGCTTGATCACCACCCCCTGCTTGCTCATCTCGGTGCCGCCACTTTTCTGGTAGGTCGCCGGCGGCGTATCGCTGTAGTGCACGCGGCCGTTGCCGTCCACCCAGCGGTACAGCTGCGCCTGTGCCGTGCCCGCTGCCAGCAGCAGCGCGGCCGCCAACCCGCTATACGCCATACCTTTCACGGTACGCTGCCACGGCCTGCAATTCTTGTTTTCTGTTTGCATCGCGTTCCAAAAATCCCACCAGATTGTCCAGCGTGACAACCGCCACCACCGGAATGCCATATTGCTCGCGTACTTCCTGCACCGCCGACTTGTCGCCGGTGCCACGTTCCATCCGATCCAGCGCGATCACCACCCCGGCTGGCTCGGCGCCCGCGCTGCGGATCAGGTCCACCGACTCGCGCACCGAGGTGCCCGCCGAAATCACATCGTCGACAATCAGCACCCGACCCTTAAGTGCCGCGCCAACCACCGTGCCGCCCTCGCCGTGATCCTTGGCTTCCTTGCGGTTGTAGGCATACGGCACGTTCCTGCCCATGCCCGCCAGCGCAATCGCAATGCTCGCCGCCAGCGGAATCCCCTTGTAGGCCGGCCCGAACAGCACGTCGAACGCGATGCCCGAGTCGACGATGGCTTTCGCGTAAAATTCGCCCAGCCGTTTCAGCTTGTCGCCGTCGTTGAACAG
>JAJXTJ010000347.1 GCA_021783895.1 Pseudomonadota bacterium
CGCCGGGCAGGCCGAGTTCCTCGGCCTTACGCGCGGAATCCAGGGCTGAGACAATAAGCGCCTCGCGCATCACCCATTCTGCTTCGCGCGGTTCGGCAAGACCGGCGTTGTCGTCCATCATGCGTGCCAGCAGCGCCTGATCCAGGCTGCCCCAGTTGACGCCAATGCGAACCGGTTTGTCATAGCGGCAGGCGGTTTCGATCATGGCTGCAAACTGTTCGTCGCGTTTGCTGCCTTTGCCCACATTGCCCGGGTTGATGCGGTATTTGGCCAATGCCTCGGCGCAGGCGGGCACACTGGTGAGCAGCTTGTGGCCGTTGAAATGGAAATCACCGATCAGCGGCACGTCGCAGCCGCGCTGGCTCAACAGGTCGCGAATACGCGGCACCGCCTCGGCGGCCTCCTGGGTATTCACGGTGATGCGCACCAGTTCGGAGCCGGCGCGCCACAATGCATAGACCTGCTCGGCGGTCGCTGCCGCATCGGCCGTATCGGTGTTGGTCATCGACTGCACCACAATCGGCGCATCGCCGCCGACAGCAATATTGCCAATCCATACTTTGCGCGTGACATGGCGCGAAATGTGAAAATCAAACATTCTTTACTCGATAGTCAGGCGCGCGACTGTTGTTCCAGGGCGCGGCGTGAGGGTAACCGGTTTGCCGTTATAGGTCATGCTGACGTTGGCGGCGTTGCCGATGATTGCGCTAAAAGGCGCTTCACCAGTGAGTTGTGCGGTTTCTCCGGCACGATAGATGCGCGAGGTGAGGCGCCGCTTGCTGGCGTCGGTAATCTGTACCCATGCATCCTGTTTAAAGTTGATCTGGATGTGACCGCTTCCTTCAGCTTGGGTAGCCGGGGCGGTTGGTGGTACGGCTATGGAAACAGGTGGTGCGGTTGGTGGTACGGCTACGGAAACAGGTGGTGCGGGCTGCACGGGCGTGGCTGGTTCGACAGCAGGTGCGGCAGGTGCTGGTGCGATTTTTGGAACGGGTGGCGGCGCCGCGTTATGAACTGGAGGTGTTGCCTTGGGTGCGTCGTCGGCGCGTAGCCATTGATACACTGCCAGCGGCAGTGCAATCACGATGAGCAGCGCCAGCAGGCTGAGTTTCAACCAGTGGCGTGACAGGCTGCCGGTCAGCGCAATTTGTTCGTCATGGATGGCAAGCGCTTCGACAGGGTTGGCAGGGGCGGCCTGCATGGCATCCAGAAACGGTTGCGGATCCAGTTGCAGCAATCGTGCGTAGTTACGTACAAAACCGCGGCTGAATATCGGCCCCAGACTGACGAAATCGTCCTGTTCAATTGCCGTGATCTGTCTGGGGGTGAGCTTGAGGCGATAGGCTACATCGTTCACGCTCATGTTCTGTGCCTGGCGTATGGTAGCGAGTTCCGCCCCGACTGACTGAATGGTGCTCTGGCTGGACTGTTCGTCTGCGCTCATTCGTATTTCCCGTTCAACAGCAAATGAGTTTCCGGTGCATCGGGAAAACGCTTGCGCAATTGCAAGCCGTAACTTGCTTCGGCATTGCGATCATCCATTTTCCGCATTAGACGCACGCCCAGCCAGAGTGCTGCCGGACTGGGCTGGCTGACATCGAAATAGCGGGTAAGCAGCGTACGAGATTCCGTATAACGGCCTTGGCGAAAATAAATATCAGCGAGTTGCGACAGCGCCTGTGGCTGATTGGGCTGGTACTTGAGTGCGCGTTGGAAATAGGCTTCGGCGGCAGTCTGGTTACCTGCTTTCAGCGAACACACTCCTGCATTGGTGAGTGCGCGTTCGGGCGAAGGATAGAGCGGATTGCGCAGCGCCTCATTGAATTGTGCTATGGCAGGCTCGAAACGATTGCGCGTGCACAGGAACCAGCCGTAATTATTATGGGTTTCGGATTCGTTCGGCGCCAGTTCGAGAGCGCGGCGAAAGTTGCTTTCTGCAGTTTTGTCTTCATGCAATTCCATGTAGACCAGGCCAAACATATTGTAAGCCGGCGCATAGTTGCTATCGGCACTGATCGCATCACGTAATTCTTCCAGCGCAATTGCATACTGGACGCGGGTGAAGTAGTCGGCAGCAAGCTCGGTATGTATGCGCGCGCGATTTTGTGCTTCGCTCACATTTCCGGTGGAAGTCTGCTGCGAATTGAGTGTGTCGGCACCCGGCGGTTGCGCGCAGGCGCCCAGCAACAGGGCAATGAGCAGAACGGCAAGCTTGTTCAATGTGATACCTCCATACGGCGCATAACCCGCCGGGTTTTATCCTGTACTTGTCCGGCCAGTTGACCACAGGCGGCATCGATGTCGTCGCCACGGGTTTTACGGATGGTCACGATATGGCCCGCCTGCATCAGCATATCGCGAAAACGGCGCATCGCATCGCCGCGCGAACAGCGGTAACCGGAATCCGGGAACGGGTTGAACGGGATCAGGTTGAATTTGCACGGCACGTCGCGTACCAATTCGATCAACTGGCGTGCGTGCTCGGGCTGGTCGTTGATGCCGTCCAGCATTACATACTCGAACGTGACAAAATCGCGCGGGGCTTTTTCCAGATAACGCAGACAAGCCGCCATCAGTTCGGCCAGCGGGTATTTCCGGTTGATCGGCACAAGTACGTCGCGCAGCTTGTCGTTGGGGGCATGCAAGGAAACTGCGAGAGCCACCGGGCAATCCTCGCGCAGCCGATCCATGGCCGGTACCAGACCGGAGGTGCTGACCGTCACGCGGCGTCGCGACAGGCCGTAAGCGTTGTCGTCGAGCATGATATTGAGCGCGGTGACCACGTTGGTATAGTTCGCCAACGGCTCCCCCATGCCCATCATCACGACGTTGGTGATGATGCGCTCGCCTTTCGGATCGCGTCCCATCGCGTGGT
>JAJXTJ010000348.1 GCA_021783895.1 Pseudomonadota bacterium
GACTGGAAGCGGATTGGCTGGGAAAATGTGATGAAAGACTTCCGCATGGTATTCACCCCGACTGGTGGCGGCTATGTTGATGCAACCCTTTATCAGAAGTGGAAAGACCAGGATGTGGTGATGCTTGGCGCGGCCTACCGCATGACCGACGCGCTGACCCTGCGTGCTGGCCTCAACGTGGCCAACAATCCGGTGCCGGATACCTATCTCAATGCGCTGTTCCCCGCCACGATCAAGAACCACATCACCGCCGGTTCCGGCTATGCCATCAACAAGAATTCGAATCTCGATCTGGCCTTCAGTTATGCCGCCAAGGAGACGGCGACCTCGGGCGTGACCGGCATCACCACCAGCCACGAGCAGTACAACGGACAGCTGGTCTACAGCCGGCACTTCTAGGTACTGGGGCGGCGGCCACTCCTCTTGCCGCCTCAGCGCCGAATGTTTTTCGCCAGGAAGCGATCCAGTTGGCTGGCAAAGGCTTTGCGGTCGCTCTGGCTGAACGATGAAGGGCCGCCGATTTCCACGCCGCTGCTGCGCAGGGTGTCCATGAAATCGCGCATGTTCAGGCGCTCGCGTATCGTGTCCGGGGTATAAAACTCGCCCCTGGGGTTGAGTGCGTGGCCACCCTTGGCGATGACCTCCGCTGCCAAGGGGATGTCGGCGGTAATCACCAGGTCGCCTTGTTCCAGATGCAGGATGATTTTGCTATCCGCCACGTCGAATCCGGCGGGCACCTGTATGGCCTTGATATAGCGCGATGGCGGGGTGCGCAGTAACTGGTTGGCGACCAGCGTCATTGAAACCTGCGCCCGCTCGGCGGCGCGAAACAGGATTTCTTTGATGACGCCGGGGCAGGCATCGGCATCGACCCAGATTTGCATGGATTATTCTCTCGATGAAACGGCAGATTCTGTGGCCAATTGCAGTTTCAGGTTCATTTCATTTTTGAAGGCAGTTGGATCGTCTCGCCAGCGACCATGAACGCGCCTTTTCCTAGATGATGAATTGTTCGCGGATGTTTCATCGATGGGTCTATCCACGCCTTGAGCACCTCAAGAATAAAGAAGTTGTATTGGGTCGCCATCTTCCCATCGGCGATCTTGCATTCAAGACTGGCATAGCATTCGCCGAGAAGGGGCGCTTTGACGCACGAGGCGGCCATCGGCGTAAGGCCGAAGTCCTTGAGCTTGTCGACTGTCCGTCCGGACGTGTTGCCGCAGCCCACCACCTTTTCCGCCAGTTCCACCGTCGGAATGTTGATCACGCATTCTTTGGTGGCTTTCAGGATGTCGAAGGTATAGTTCCGGTTGCTGATCACGCAACCCACCAGCGGCGGCTCGAATTCGATCATGGTGTGCCACGACATCGCCATGACGTTCGGTCGATCCTTGCCGGCGGTCGTCACCAGCACGACCGGTCCCGGCTCGAGCAGGCCATAGACCTTGGACAAGGGAAAGGATTTCTTCGCCATTTCGACACCTCCGTTTCAATGTTCAGCTATAAAGGGTACATCGGGAACGGCTTCAGCGCAGCGACAGGAAATCACAAAGCTGTCGATCAGCAAAATATGAAAGCCAGCCATGCAGGGTCATCCATGAAGCTCAGTAGCAAGTAAATGCCAATGCGATATGCCCAAAATTCCAGGCGGAAATTAAACTCGCTCCAATTCATCTTAAGTCCACTGTTCCGGCATTTTGACGGGATTGCTTCAGCACATAACTCATGTACACCACGATGCAGATATTGACGGTCAACGTCCAAACCTTGATCCAGGAAACACCGGATAGCAGCTCATAGACTTCAATTGGTATGTAAATGCTGCCGCTCAGCACCGCGAGCCATTCAGCCCATCTACGCTCTCGCCATAACCCATAAGCTTCAATCAGTCTAACGCCTGCGTAGGTGAGCGCAAACCCTGCCATCAGCCAAAGCTGCGCGTCGGAAATGTTACCCACAACATCAAGGAATATTCGCGGATAACGGCTGGCTGGATTGAGGTGGAAATGGCGCACGATGTCTTCGGCCACCCGCTGAGCGTTTTGATGGACCAGGGACAGCAAACCGAACCCCGCGACCAAGACCAGAAGTCCCTTGGCTGACTCGAAGGCCGCGACAATCCTTACACCACTGCTTGAGCGCATATGAATCTGATTATCCCTGCTGTGTAGTGGTTCCGATTTAATTTAAGAAACTCTGTGGCCTGAACTTCGGTTTTTGAATTTTACCCGTGGCAGTTGCTCCAGGGCCGATTTTGTACCAGCATAAAAAATATCATACAAAAATAGTCGGCTATGTGCTATAAATAATTCATGAAGGGTTGACCATTAACTTGGCTGCTCCGATCCGGGTTTTGGATCATGGGCTTGAGGGCGCGAGAGGCTCTTTAAAATGCTCTGGATGCTGTATATGAGCCCGCATCGGATCAAGTCATTTAATTAAACAGGAGAACGAAAATGAAAACAGCTCACATCAACCATACGGACAACGATTTGGGTTTTAAAGCGGCAAGCGCACTCGCCGTCACGATGGCCCATAAGGATTCGGACATCATCGCTCCCTTTGTCGTCGCCTGGCGCGACAAGAAAACATCGCAGATGTCTCCCGTGCTTGAAGGTTGCGGCATCGAGTCAAGCTGGCACGACTACGGGGTAAGCCACGGCGGCAAGCTGGAAGTCGACGTCAACAGCGAATACGATTTCATCTTCGCCGACGCAAGCGCATTCGAGGGCTACGGCCCCAGCCCGTATGTCAACCTGCACGACATGCACGGCAACGAGTATCTTTGCCAAACCAGCGCGCTGCGCGACCCGCACAACCCGAAGAGTCCCAGCCGGGAAGCATGCACCGCCATAGACGAGTGG
>JAJXTJ010000349.1 GCA_021783895.1 Pseudomonadota bacterium
TTTTATTGAGCATTTATACCGTGGCGAAGTTTCCCTCCGTCTCCGCCATTCATCGTCTTGCAAGCTGCATGAATACTTGATGAGGCTTTTTTCATCCCACAAGTTTTCCGGCAATTAAGCATGGGTTGACTGCATCATCCATTTCCATTTTCCCGGCAGTCGAATCGTGGACGGGACCTGGGGGCCCTTCTCGGGCCGCAGCTTTGTGAAGGTAATAGATAGATGGACACAAGTACAATCCTGAAGCACCTAAAAACCCATGGCCAACTGATGGATTACGAGATCGCCGACGCCATCAAAGCCCCGATTGGTAAGGTGCGACCCCTCCTCTCCGACTTGGCGGCCCGTGGGGAAATTTTCGGGTGCCATGTGACACGCTTTCCCAATGGCAAGCCTGTCGAGGGCATGCAGTTCCGCATCGCGGGATTCAGTCCAGCGGCAGCGCCAGGCAGAAAAACAAAACCGAATAAACCGGACTCGTCCTCAGGAACCACGCAAGACGATAGCCTCAGGCCGGCCGATGCCGACTAATGCCGACTATCGGCTTAAGGATGCCATCGGTGCAGCCAAATAAGCCGCTGCCATCTGAGCTTCAAATATCCTAACTAGAGTCAAAGTGCCCGCATGTAACTCCGAGGCGGGCTCCTCTGTAGGATTTTTCGCCCGGCCTTGTGCTGGGCATTTTTTACACGCTATTCGTCGGAAACGTCAGCGGGCCACTCAAGCCCGGCCGCGTATGCCCGATAACTGGACTGCGTAGTATCCCCCTTAAGACATTTCGCCCGGAACCTCTCGGTTCGGGCTTTTTTTGGGGTTTGGTGCCGGACCGCGTAACGCCGTGGCTCGTGCACGGCGCGTCTGGTCTATGGTTCCATCCAGATAAGCCGCATTTACAATCCGCCAGGTTTTGTCTACCTGCGCGTAGAAACTATACCAGCAAGCACAAACAGAACCTCTCGGCGACACCATCTGTCGCGACTCATCAGCTTAATCAGAATGAACCTATTAGGCAGGAGCGCCGCACCAGAATTTTCCCTTAGAAGCTCGAAAGCATCGACGCGACACCGTCTTCGCAAGGCACCCGACGGTGAAGATAACCGGCCTAACTGCGCGACTCGGACTGGTCATCGCACCCGGTCTTGCCAATAGGCACCGATACCCCTTTCCCTTCTTTCGTTCGGGCAAGGGCCAGCAATTCCCTGTTCTGCCGCCCAAAATTTCCTGCCTGGGATTCCCGTTTTTTGTCGGCCATCTCGCCGATCCCCCAGTGTGGCCGGCGTTTGACGCCTCTTGGCATGCTGCCTTAAGCCAGAATCGCCCAGAATTCCCTGTAATTTTCCCTGTTCTAGGGAATTTCTGGCCGCGACAGGTTCGCAGCTGACTACGCCCACCGCCATATTCAATTGCCCAATGTTCGCCCTCAGGGCGCAGCTACTTGGCGACAGGTGTTTCGATAAAGCGCGAGCAATCCCTCCAACAACCTTTGACCGACGGCATCACGACCGGCGTCCTGATGCACCTGTGCGTGCCAGTGGGCCAAATCACCGTCCTGCATGCCGCGGTCGAGAATGAACCTCGTCAAAGGGCAACGCGCCTGGTCCGTTGAATGTCCGTCGTTGCCGCTGTGCAGTTGACTCCAGTGATATGCCAGCGCCCCAAGGCAGGTGTTGATTGCATCCGCGACTATGGGCAGTTTGAATCGGCCTTGCCATTCGAACAATGACTGAGGCGACATCGGCCGACCCAGCCCATATCCTTGGCCCTTGGTCGCGCCCAGCATCGCGACCGCCTCGACCATCTCGGCATTTTCCAGACCTTCGACCACCACATCGAGATCGAAATCCCGGCCGACCTGGATCAGCGCGGCGATCAAGCCCATGGTTTTGAGGGGCTCGGTACGCAGCCTCGCCACCAGCCCCTGATCAATTTTGATCGTGTGGAAAGGAAGACCCGACAGACGCAGCAGGCTGCTGTAGCCGGAGCCCAAATCATCCATGGCCAGATTGACCCCGAGAGCCGCCAAGCGCTCCATCGCCATTTGCTGCCCCGCACCCGGCAGCTCTTGCGTTTCGAGAATTTCCAGAGACAGCCGGCCGGGATCGATTTCATGGCGCGCCAACGCCGATTTCACCCAATGTACGCAATCCTGGTCCATCATGGTAGTGGGCGACAGGTTGACGGACGCGCCGATTGACCAGCCCAGCGCATCCCAGCGCTTAAGCTGGCTCAGAGTCATGTCCAAACCGATACGAAACAGTTCGTCCAGCTCCTGATTGTTCAACAACGGTAGGAAAAATGTCGGGCTCACCAAATGCCCGTCATCCAACTGCAATCTGGCCAACGCCTCCACCTTGCCGATATGGCCGCTCTTCAGATCAACCACCGGCTGAACATGCATCACCAGGCCGCCGTTAAAGAGTTGTGTGCGGTAACGTTCGCAAACGCCGTGCGGGAGCGCGGTGATTGGCGCAGAGGCGCTGCAGCGCTGCCATAGTTCCTCCCATCGCTGTTGCAATCCGCGGGCAAACTGCTGCATCCATGGCGATTCGAATTGGCCGGGATAGGCGCCATACATGCGCACTACCACGACCGGGTAGCCATTGGCGTTTACCACCGGGATTGCCAAACCGCTGCGCACGCCGAGCGGGCCGAATGCTGCGTGCCAAACGGCATACTGCTCGTTCAGCATACAGGATGCCGAGCTCATGATCTGCCGCGAACGCCAAGCCTGAGCGACCAGAGACCGGCCCATGGGGGACTGTTCGTCGATGGACGACTGTATTTCCCGCGCCAGGGTTATTTCGTGGATGGCAGCCGCCTGAGACCCTGCGTAGCTTTCCATCAAGAACAGCCCGTTTTCGCC
>JAJXTJ010000350.1 GCA_021783895.1 Pseudomonadota bacterium
GCAACGTCGCCGACCTGCTGGCCGTGCGCCAGTATCTGGACGCCCGGCGGGGTGGCTGGGCTTGACCTATCCCACCACGCGGCTGAGCTGGAACCCGGCCTGGCGCGTCATCCCGAGTCGCTTTCCTTCCATCGGCCTGTTCGAGCGCGTGGCCAGCCCGGAGGATTTTGACGCGCTCTACGCGCTGGAGGCCATGACCAACGACCGCATCCGCGACGAAGTCGGCGAGATCAGCCTGGTTCCCCCCGAAGAGCGGCTGTTCGGCCCCGGCAGCACGTGCATCATGGCTGCCTTCACCCATCTCAACCCGCAGGGCAGCCGCTTCAGCGACGGCAGCTATGGCGTGTTCTATTGCGCACGCAAGCAGGACACCGCCATCGCCGAAACCCGGTATCACGCGGCCCTTTTCATGGAGGCCACCCGCGAGCCGCCCATGCGATTGCAAATGCGGCTTTACACAGTGAAAGCGAAGGGCGAGGTGGCCGATCTGCGAGAGGCAAGCCAGGCCGACCCGCGCATCGTCGATCCCGACGACTACGGCCATGCCCAAGGCATCGGGCGAAAACTCAGGTCCGACGGGGTACGCGGCATTCTTTACCCCTCGGTGCGGCACCCCTCCGGCGAATGCCTGGCTGCCTTCAGCACGGCATTATTGAAAAACTGCCTGCATGCCGCCTATCTCGAATACAACTGGAACGGCCGGTCCATCGATGCGGTGTTCGAGGTCAATCAAGTGCTGTGAGAATAAGGAGTCGACTGCATGGGCGTCATGGTCAGGGCGGGTGTGGTGACGCCGCTTAGAAACCGGGTTGGTATAAGACAGGCGCGCCGCGGTTTAACCCGTTGACAGCCAGCTGTGCGAATATTCGATTAATAATCAACATTCAAAAGTGCTGGACTAATGAACACCTTAGATGCGTGGTCGCGAGAGGAAGTTGAAGCAGCGGTTTCTGATTACCTGCACATGCTCACGCTTGAATTGTCAGGACAGACATACAACAAGAGCGAGCATCGCAGAAATCTACAAACAAAACTTCGTGGTCGCTCGGAAGGATCGATCGAGCGTAAACATCAGAACATTAGTGCAGTATTGATCGATCTGGGTTGTCCATATATCAGCGGCTACAAACCTCTTTCGAACTACCAGTCAATTCTTTTTGACGTAGTGCAAGACCATCTTTCGCAGGATCAACTTTTTGATCGTTCAGCTATCAGCGCAGCTGAGCAACCTGCTGTCATGCCGCTTGTTCCGGATTTCAATTTCGTTATCGAACCCCCACCAATAATGATGGAAGTCTCCGAGCCTAAGGGTGTCTATTTGGCAAGGAATAAAGGTATTCAAAGAGACTATCTTGCACGTGAGGCACGCAATCGTTCGCTAGGTGCAGCCGGAGAGGAATTCGTACTTGCTTACGAGCGTATCCGTTTGAAAAATCTTGGCACTCCCCACTTGAGCGACAAGGTGGAACAGGTTTCAAAGACTAAAGGGGATGGATTGGGATTTGATGTCCTTTCATACGAACCAGATGGACGGGAGCGCTTTATCGAGGTCAAGACCACTGCCTTTGGCAAAGAGACCCCATTTTTTATTAGCCGTAATGAGACGGATTTTTCAGCAGCATTTGCCGATCAGTTTCATCTCTATCGGCTGTTCGAGTTTAGAAGACAGCCGAAAATGTTCGACTTAAGTGGGCGCATACAGGACAAAGTCAGGCTGGACCCTGTCAGTTATTTGGCGCGGTTTTAACGTTACTTACTTCCGTCTGGGATAGGAGTCGGCCCATTAGTCCGAGTGCTTAGGAAGTTCAGGTGCGGCACCTATCAAAAGCAAGGCGACCATGCACTATTGATTAGAGTGGAAGTTTTTTGCAAAAAACAACTATCAACAAACAGGAAAACAAATTGGCACGCCGTAGACAAAACCTCACTGAAGATTTGATCGAAGTTACCAGCAAGCTCCCTTGGTGGGCGGGGGTGGCGCTCGCGATTGTTGCGTATGTCTGGCTACGCAACGTTGCAGCCAGCGAAGTAACGGCAGTCGTTCAGTCCGGAAAGATGGGTGACTTTGTCGGCCAGACCCTTTTCAAGACATTGGCGTCAGTTGGCCAATACCTGTTGCCACTCATTTTCCTGGTGGGCGCGGCCATATCCGCCTTTGGTCGCCTCAAGCGCCGTGCGTTGCATGAGCAGGTGGCTGCCAGTCCTGACCGGAGTGCGCTCAACAATATGAGTTGGCAGCAGTTCGAGGCTTTGGTGGGCGAAGCTTTCCGGCGCAAGGGCTACGCGGTGACCGAGACGGGTGGCGGTGGCGCCGATGGCGGGATCGACCTGGCGTTGAAAAAGGAAGGCGAGACCTTCCTGGTGCAATGCAAGCAGTGGAAGGCCTACAAGGTGGGCGTGACCACGGTTCGCGAACTCTATGGGGTGATGGCGGCGAAGGGCGCTACCGGCGGGTTTGTGGTGACGTCCGGCGTGTTTACGGATGAGGCCCGGGCGTTTGCCGTGGGCCGCAATATTGAGCTGATGGATGGAAAGGCGCTGCATGCGCTGATTCGCGGGGTGAGTGTTCCTGCAAAGGCAGCTGCGGCTTCACCGGCTGCAACGCCTGCTGGTTTGCCCGCCTGTCCAGTTTGCCAAAGCGCGATGGTGAAGCGCACCGCCAAGCGAGGTGCGAATTCGGGCAATGCGTTCTGGGGGTGTTCTCAATATCCCGGCTGCAAGGGCACGCGCCCGGCCTGATCCCCGGCGGGCGACTGGCGCCACCCCAAAACAAAGTTGAACTTATTCGCCAAACTGGCCTCTGACATGCATCTGTAGGATTCAAGATGTTTTAGCGGTACCTCTGGTTGTCGACT
>JAJXTJ010000351.1 GCA_021783895.1 Pseudomonadota bacterium
TGCTGGATTCCGGCCTGCGCCGGAATGACGGACTCCCAGCCCCTTGGTGACGGCGTGCGAAATCACCGCCTGCCGCTTTTCCGCCAGCAGTTCCACCAATCGCCGCTGCTCGGCAATCAACGCATCGATCTTGTCCGTCTCGATGTCGAGAAAGACTAAAATTGCGTTTAGTTCATCAGTGGGTGGTAGCGCAATACGTATTGAACCAATTGTGTCCGTGTTCAAATTGAGTTGCGTACCGAATTTCCCCAAGCCGCCATAACAAACGCCAGCCTCAAAAATCCGATAAAGAAAAATCGGCGGGATTTGCAAGGTTGGAAAATAAACAAACCCATCGTGGATACACGCCTTTATCGCTGAGATGCAAGGCTTTCCGACAGTTCCCGCTATACTGATAAATAACTCACCGGGATTTATCTTAACGCTGAGCGAACTTCCCAAGTCTGAGAGCCGTTGAGTTGTGTCGCGTAACTCTCCGTCAGATGCAGAAACATCCGCAATCCGCACCCAAGCATATTCGCCTTCATCATCGAAATACTTGGGGTCGTCAATGGGACGAGGTGATGCGCCTCGTTGAACAGGAGATAACCACTTAATTGGCTTCACTTTCCAATGCCCCGGCACTTCCCCCAGCCATTCCACGCCGCTGTCCTTGTAGTTTGGGTAGCGCGGAAAACTCATTTCGTCAGCCCGCCGATCATGGTCAGGATGCGGTCGGTAACGCCTTTCAGTTCGGCGTCAATCTCGTCCAGTGGGCGCGGCGGCTTGAATACATAGAAGTGACGGTTGAAGGGAATTTCGTAGCCAACCTTGGTCTTGTCGTGGTCGATCCACGCATCCGGCGCATGAGGTAACACTTCGCGTTTGAAGTAGCTTTCAACGTCTTCTGAGAGCGGCACGTTCTCGGTGTCGCGGAGGGATGAATCCGGCACGGGCTTTCCCTTGCCTTTGCCCTTGGTGGCTAGCACGATCTTCCCTGCCGCATCGCGCTCGGGGCGCTCGACGGTGATGGTGCGGTAGCCGAAGTCTTCGTTCTTGAAAATGCGGCTGATCGGGACGCCGTCGCGGGTGGATTCCTCAAAGTGGCCGAACAGACGGGTGATGTCCTCGATGTGTTCTGAGCTGAGTTCCTTGCGCTTGCTGCCCAGGCTCTTGCGCATCTTCTGCCAGAAGCTGCTGGCGTCGATCAGTTGTAGCTTGTCTTTGCGGGCGGCGGGCTTGCGGTTGCTGACGATCCAGACATAGGTGCTGATGCCGGTGTTGTAGAACATGTCGGTGGGCAGACCGATGATGGCCTCGACCAGATCATTCTCCAGCATGTAGCGGCGAATCTCGCTCTCGCCGGAACCTGCGCCGCCGGTGAACAGCGGCGAACCGTTGAGCACGATGCCGAAGCGGCTACCACCATCCACAGCGGGGCGCATCTTGGAAACGAGGTGCAGCAGAAACAGCAGCGAACCATCGCTGACACGCGGCAGGCCAGGGCCGAAACGACCGTTGAAACCCATCTGCTCGAATTCCTTGCGGATTTCCTTTTCAATCTTCTTCCATTCCACGCCGAAGGGCGGATTGGAGAGCATGTAGTCAAACACCTTGCCATCCAGGCCATCGGCGGAGAGCGTGTTGCCGAAGATGATGTTGGCGATGTCCTGCCCCTTGATGAGCATGTCAGCCTTGCAGATGGCGTAAGACTCGGGGTTCAGCTCCTGCCCGTACATGACCAGACGGGCATCGGGGTTTAGGCTGGCCAAATGTTCACCTGCAACGCTCAACATGCCGCCGGTGCCTGCCGTGGGATCGTAAAGCGAACGCACCACGCCGGGCTTGGTCAGTGCCTGATCGTCCTCGATGAACAGCAGATTCACCATGAGGCGGATCACCTCGCGCGGGGTAAAGTGTTCCCCGGCGGTCTCATTGGATAGTTCGGCAAATTTGCGGATCAGCTCTTCAAACACCGCACCCATTTCTGCATTGCTGACGGCATCGGGATGCAAGTCGATATTGGCGAACTTTTCGGTGACGAGATAGAGCAGCCCAGACTTGGCCAGCTTGTCGATCTGTGTGTGAAACTCGAAGCTCTCAAAGATGTCGCGCACGGCGGGCGAGAAGGCATGCATATAGGCGCGGAGGTTTTCGCCGATATGGTCCTGGTCGCCCATGAGCTTTTTCAGGTCGAGTTTTGATGTGTTGTAGAAGAGCTGGCCGGATGTCTTCAACAGGAAAGGCTCAGGATTCAGCCCGGCTTTCTCTCGCTTTTCCTTCTCGGCCAGCACGGCGGGCTTGGTGGCTTCCAGCACACAGTCGAGGCGACGCAGCACAGTGAACGGGAGAATGACCTTGCCATATTCGGATTGCTTGTAATCGCCGCGCAGCAGGTCAGCGACAGACCAGATGAAGGAAGAGAGATTCGGGTTCGCCATTATTAAGGAAATTCCTTCCGGGTGATGAACGATGCAAGGTGCGGCATTTTACCGCCGAATTGGAAGTATCTGTTACTCCTGGGCTTTGGAGCGGTTGCCCGATGTCAGCCCGAAACGTTCTGTCGTAGCCTGACAACACTGCAGATGATGGGCTGACATCCAACAACCCTTAACCATTGTGGACGGTTGATCTAGGCAGACCTCAATTGATTATGAACGCCCGCTTTTTAGCTGTTAGGAAAATGCAATAGTCATAATGTGTCCGGTCGCGCGCCAAGTGCAGGTATCGGGAGGTAGAATTCGAAACCAGCCACAGAATTTTTAGTACCTGAAGGGGGCGTCATTTATAGGGTGGCAGGTTAGCTGGCATTATGAGTGGCGCTTTTGGATCATTGCGGCTAGTGGGTTTGGTGCATAAAACGCAATTATTCCTTG
>JAJXTJ010000352.1 GCA_021783895.1 Pseudomonadota bacterium
CTGGCAACGCGATCTGGCCGAGATCAACGCACTTGGGCTCAAGCTGGCTTACACCATCGATACGCATATCCATGCCGACCATATCACTGCGGCGCGCAAGCTCAAACAGGAAGCCGGCAGCCGCATTGCCCATCCGGCGCTGGATCAGCTGTCCTGCGCCGATGTGTCGCTGGAAGACGGACAACCGTTCACGGCAGGAAGCATCGCGCTGGTGCCGTTGCACACGCCCGGCCACACCGACAACCATTTTGCCTATGCCGTGGCGGGGCGCGTGCTGACTGGTGACGCCTTGCTGATTGACGGCTGCGGCCGCACTGATTTTCAGAATGGCGATGCGCCAACCCTGTACCGCAGCGTGCATGACAAACTATTCACGCTGGCGGAAGACACACTGGTGTACCCTGCGCATGACTACCAGGGGCGGCGCTTGTCCAGCATCGGCCAGGAAAAAACCCGCAATCCGCGTCTCGGCGACAATAGACCGCTGGCTGAGTTCGTCGAAATCATGGCCAATCTGAAGCTGGCCTATCCCAAATTCATCGATTATGCGGTGCCCGGCAATCGTGAATGCGGGCAATGCCCGCCCGGTGTGCCGGAAGATCTGCAGCAATATTGCGAGCAGATGAAGAGCAGCCTTCAGGGTTAATCTGCGTGCGTCGCTCGGGCAGCAGGCATGCATTTCGCTACCACCGAACCAGTTTTTTAATCAGGTTGGATTTTTTGCAGCAAGGGATGGAATGGAACAGTTCAGCGGCCGTCTTGGCGTAAACGAAATTGCATTGATGTGCGGTGGCCTGCTGATGGTGGCTCAAATGGCCCATGCATCCCCTGATTTAGGCACCTGCCCGGCCATACAAAATGATGCCCAGCGGCTGGCGTGTTACGACAAGCTGGCCGGGACGATTCCGCTGCCGCCGTCGCCGGAACAGGCGCAGCCGGCAGTCCAGCCGGCGCCTCCTGCGCCTGCATTGGCCAACGTGTCCCTGTTGTCGCGCCAATGGGAGCTGGACGACGCGGACAAGCACGGCACTTTTCAATTCCGTCCGCACCGCGCCAATTATTTCCTGCCCGTCAAGTACAACGACGCACCCAACAATGCACCGTTCCGGGGTAATTTGCTGCAACGCACAGACAATCTGGGCTCGCTGGAAGCCAAGATACAGTTGAGTGTGAAGACCAAGGTGGTGGAAGGGCTGTTCAATAAAAACGCCGATTTATGGCTGGGCTACACCGTATCGTCCTACTGGCAGGCCTATAACCGCGGCGTTTCAGCGCCTTTTCGCGAGACCGACTACGAGCCGGAGGCGATGCTGGTATTCCGCACAGACTACGATATTGCCGGACTGAAGGGGCGCTTTATCAATCTTGGTCTGGTGCACGAGTCCAATGGCCGTTCGGTGGCCCTGTCGCGCAGCTGGAACCGGATATATGCGCAATTCGGATTCGAGCGCGGAGATTTTTCGCTGCTGGTCAGGCCGTGGTACCGCATTCCGGAAAGCGCGGCCAATGACAACAACCCCGACATTCAGGAATACCTGGGGAGGGGAGACCTGGTGGCGACATACAGCAATGGCGGCAACACCTATTCGCTGCTGCTGCGCAACAACCTGAAACGATCCCCCAACCGCGGTGCAGTGCGGGCTGACTGGAGCTTTCCGCTGCAGGGTCGTCTCAAGGGCTACGTTCAATACTTCAACGGCTACGGCGAATCGCTCATCGACTACAACTACAAGCAGCAATCCATCGGCATCGGCGTGAGTCTGGCAGACTGGATGTGAGCGAGGTGGCGGCTCATCGCGGCGCCAGCCCCACCTGCTGCATGAGTGCCTTCACATAGCGGCTGGGAATGGCGTAGGAAATGGCGCTGGGGTCTTTCAGCACGTTTTCCTTGGTGCTTTTGATGAAGGTGCTGTTGACGGTGCCGTACACCAGCCCGGTCTGCGGATCGTATACCGGGCTGCCGCTGTTGCCGGGGTAGGAGATGCCATCCAGCTGAAATATGTTGAACGGATCCGCTTCCCTGCGCAGGGTTTTGGCGTCCAGATAACGCGCATTCGGTGCGGGGCGCACGATAGGGGTGATCGAGGAAATGCCGGCGCGGATGGAGGCAGGATACAGCCCCAGCACACTGCCAATCGGGAAGCCGGTGAAATACATCACCATGCCCTCCTGCACAGTATTCGAATCGCCTATTTGCAGCACCGGCAGCGGCGTGCCGGAAAATTTCAGCAACACCACATCGTGTGCCGGGTCGCTCACTTCCACCTGCGCCTGGCGAAACTGTGTGGCCTCGCCCTCGCCGATAAATATGCCGAGCACTTCTTTATGTTCGAGATCAAGCAGCTGCTTGACCACATGATAATTGGTGACCGCATGCAGGCCGTCGCCTACCGCATAGCCGGTGGCGCGAAACTCACCGCGCGGGGAACGGGCGGGTTCATAGGTACCCACCGCAACCACCGCGCGCTTCACCTTCTGGATGGTTTGCGGCAGCGTGTCCGCCTGTGCGCCGAGCATGGGCGACGACGCCACGACGGCGATGCTGACCAACATCACGTGCAGTCCGTGCAGAATGATCCGTTTCATTGTGCTCCCCTCCTCATGCCAGAACAGGCATGATGCCTACAAGCCGATGATTTGCAAAGTCCCGCGCTTTCGGGGGCGCCCAAGTTTCAGTAGAATGCCTTGGCACAGAAATGGCTTAGAATCGCGCATTACAATTCAGGGAGACAGGCATGAGTGTTGTTGCAGTTGTGGGTCTGGGTTACGTGGGGCTGCCGCTGGCGGTGGAATTCGGCAAAAAAATGGAGACCATCGGCTTCGATCTTTCCACAGCCAAGGTGGAAAGCTA
>JAJXTJ010000353.1 GCA_021783895.1 Pseudomonadota bacterium
GCTCGGAATACCTGTTGCGCTTCAAGGCCATCGTCAACGTGGCTGGTGAAGATACCCCCAGCGTGCTGCACGGGGTGCAGCATGTGCTGTATCCGGAGGCGAAACTTGCGGGCTGGCCGGACGGCGACCGCCGCAGCCGCTTTGTCTTCATCGTCCGGGATATGGATCCGGCGTTTGTCGCCAAGGTATTGGCAGATTTTACCGATGCGGCAGAGGAACTGCTGCCGCTCCAGCTTGTTGAAAAGGAAAACCGCTCGTAACATTGGGCTTTTACGAGGTTCAGGCTTTGGCGCTGTCGTTTTTCAAGAAAGGCAAGGACAAGGAGCCGCCCAAGGCGGCGTCGGTGCCTGCTGCGGCGCCGGCAGAGTCCCCTACCCAAGGATTGGAAAGCCCCAATAACCCTGCCCAGGGCGGCGGCATCGTGGTCGAGGAGGCCGGCGGCGGCCATTCACTGCTGGATCAGGCGGCGCTCCTCTACGCCAGTAATCAGATCGAAGACACCGAAAATATCCTCTTGACGCTGCTGGACAAGGAAGATCGCGCCGCCTGGTATATGCTCTTCGATCTTTACCGCGTGACGGGCAAAAGCGAAGCCTTCGAGAAGCTGGCAGTGAGCTTCGCCATGCGTTTCGAAACTTCGCCTCCTATGTGGTCGGCGGCCAAGACGGCGCAGCCGGCAGCCCCCGTTAAGGTGCTGAACCTCCCCCCGCTGTTGGACGCGCTGGGCGCCGGCCGGCTGAAGGATGATCTCGCCCATGTTGGCAAGAGCGCCCCGCTGCGGGTGGACTTTACCCGCACTTCGGATATCGACGAAGATGGTGCACGCTTATCTGCTGCGGCGCTGGCCGACAGCAGGCACCTGGGACGGCATCTGGAGGTTGGCGGGGTGGTGAAATTTCTGGAGGTGCTCAAGCGCAAGCTTAATGCCAATCCCGGCACAGCGGCATTTTGGCTTATGCAGTTGGCGCTGTTGCAGCTGATGGGCCGGCAGAAGGAATTCGAAGACCTCGCAGTGGATTATGCCGTACGCTTCGAGCTCTCCCCGCCCTCTTGGGACAACGCCGTGGCTGCGCGCGAAGTGGAGGCGGTGCCGGATGGGGCCGCCGAAGAAGCTTGCCGCCTTGAGGGGCTCTTGGGGGAAAAGCAGGGTGATGTCTGGAACAGGCTGAATCAGTACGCGGCCCAGCACGCTCAGATCATTCTGGATCTCTCGGCCGTGCCGCGCATCGAGTATGCCAGCGTGGGGCAGTTTATGAGCTTCCTGATGCAATTGCTTGGCCAAGGGAAGACCATTGTACTGCGCGGACAGAACGCTCTCGTGCAGCAGTTGTTTCTGAGCATGGGCATAAGCCAGCTCGCCACGCTGTCGCCAAAACCACACACTTGACGCGGCAGCTATGCGTTGGTGCTCGGGCCGCGAGCTTTTTCGCGCCCCAATTGTTCCAACATGTGGCGCTCGCGCTGAAATACCACGACCGAGCCGATGCGCAGCACGGCAAGTGCCAGCAGCATGGCGGCGAGGGCATAGAGATCATTGTTCGCGAGCTTGTTCTCGAACAGGCCGATCATGATGTCGCGCATGACAAACACCAATGTCGCGTCGACGATAAAGGTCAGGCGCAGGCGATGGGCGGTGAAGTAGTCGGCCAGCGAGCGAGACAGCTCGATGAGGATGAAGAGTGTGAGAATGTCGCTTACGATACTCACGTAATTCCCGGTAATGTCGCCGAATATGAAAAGGTTGCCCAGCGTGAGAAACAAGCGTAGCGTGCCGATGATGATGCCCAGGGTCAGGAATACCAGCATGACCCCAAATACCCAGCGGGTGACTAGTTCGAACAGCTTCATGTGACGGGCGCAGTGTGAAAATGGGGAGGGGATGTGGTTTCCGTACCCCCTTGAAATCTAGCTGACCCAAACCCATTTCCAAAGTTCTCAACGCCGGGCGATAGCCAATATGGAACAGTTTCACGGAACCACCATACTTTCGGTGCGCCGCGGTAGCGTTGTGGCCCTGGGCGGTGACGGCCAGGTGACCCTCGGCAATGTGGTCATCAAGGGCAGTGCCCGCAAGGTGCGCCGGCTTTATCAGGACCGCGTCCTGGCTGGTTTTGCCGGCGGCACCGCTGACGCTTTTACCCTGTTCGAGCGCTTCGAGGCCAAGCTCGAAAAACATCAGGGGCAGCTCATGCGCGCCGCCGTGGAACTTGCCAAGGATTGGCGCACCGACCGCATGCTGCGCCGGCTTGAAGCGATGCTGGCGGTGGCGGACCGCGAGCATTCGCTGATACTCACAGGCACCGGCGACGTGCTCGAGCCCGAGGCCGGCATTGCGGCGATCGGTTCGGGCGGCGCTTACGCCCAAGCGGCGGCGCGCGCCTTGCTGGAGAATACCCCCCTGGCGCCAGCGGATATTGTCAAGAAATCTCTCGCCATCGCCGGCGACATCTGCATCTATACCAACCAGCAACACGTCATCGAAGTGCTCGATTAGGCCCGCTGGAACCCGTCCTCCCATGAATAATCTGACACCGAAGGAAATTGTCCACGAGTTGGACAAATATATCGTCGGCCAGGCCGCTGCCAAGAAGGCGGTCGCCGTGGCCCTGCGCAACCGCTGGCGGCGTGCCCAGGTGGCGGAGCCACTGCGCCATGAAATCACGCCGAAGAACATCCTTATGATCGGCCCCACCGGGGTGGGCAAGACGGAAATTGCGCGCCGCCTCGCCAAGCTGGCGGATGCGCCTTTCATCAAGGTGGAAGCGACCAAGTTCACCGAAGTGGGCTACGTGGGGCGTGATGTCGACACCATCATCCGTGATCTGATGGAGAGTGCGCTC
>JAJXTJ010000354.1 GCA_021783895.1 Pseudomonadota bacterium
CGGCAAGCGGTCGAGCACCACGCCCCACGGATCGACGATCATGCTGTCGCCATGCGTTTCGCGCCCCGAAAGATGATACCCGCCCTGCGCCGGCGCGATCACATACGCCAGATTTTCAATCGCACGCGCGCGAATCAGGGTTTCGAAATGGGCCCGCCCGGTGGTGGCGGTGAAGGCCGACGGGACCACGATGATGTCGACACCCGACATGGCGCGATATAGATCAGGAAAGCGCAGGTCGTAACAGATCGACAGGCCTATGCGGCCAAACGGGCTGTTCACGACCACAACGGTATTGCCCGGCTCGATGGTTTTGGATTCCTGATAATGCTCGTTGCCCAGGTCCATGCCGAACAGATGGATTTTGTCGTAGCGTGCGATCTGCTTGCCGCGCTCGTCAAATACCAGACAGCTATTGCGTACCTTGCTGGCAACGCTCGCTTCCAGCGGAATCGACCCGCCGATCAGCCAAATCTGGTGTTTTTTGGCCATGCGCGCCAGAAAGCGCTGGATCGGCCCCGTGCCCTCGGCCTCGCGCACCGCAATGATGTCCTTGTCCTTACCGCCCATGATGGGGAAAAACTCGGGCAAGACCACAAGCTTCGCGCCAGCGCCCACCGCCAGTTCGATCAACTGCTGCGCCTCGGCAAGATTGGCCGTCACATTGGCACCCGAAGCCATCTGAATGGCCGCGACGCGTACCGTACCGGCCTGGATCGCCGATTTTTTGACCTGGGCGCCCTTGGAGCGGGCGATACTCGTTTTACCGACTTTTTTTGTTGTTGCTGGGGTCATCCGTCACTATCCTTGCTGACATCCTGTTTTCTGGTTTTGCTCAACTTGTTGACGTTCGGCTCGCGCCACGGGCCGGTCACCATGTATTCCTTGCTGCTGGCAGTTTCAAACGGGTCTTTCAATAACTTTTGCGCGGCCAGTACGCCCAGGCCGGCAATCGGGCCGCCGATCAAGGCTCCGGCAACCGCGACCCCTTCCGATAGTTTGGGCGACACTCTGACCCGGAGTTGCACTGTTTCGTCCGCCAGTTTCGCCATGCCCGACATCGTGACTTTCGCCGCCGGACCTTTCATCACCAAGTCGTCGCTATAGACGACTCCGCGCGTGATACGCATCGTAGCGGAAATATCATCGAAGGCGAATCCACTATTGAAGAGATCGCGAAAATCAAAAGACAAACGCCGGGGTAGGGATTGCAGGCTCAGAATCCCCAGCAATTTTGCAGCGCCCGGTTCGACTTTTAAAAACTGACCATTTTTGGCCTTGAAATAAAGCGTTCCCGAAAAGGTATCAAACCCGAAATCCACCGGACCGCCTTCCCAGCTGACATCGCCACGGATACTCGCATTGCCGCGTTTGACTGCGTCCCTGAACCCAAAGCGGCTCAGCATTTTGCCCGCATCCAGCACATCCAGCTCGACATTCGCCTGCGTTTCACCCTTACCGCTGTCCCGCCATAATCCGCTGAGACGCATGATGCTCTCCGGATGCGCCAATTGCATGTTGTCAATCATCAAACCTTGTGGCGTTCCATGCGCCACCACCTCGAGCCGCCCCATCGCCTGATTCGCCATCCGGAAATCTTCCACAATCAAGTTCAGGTTAGGCACATTACGCGCCGGCATAGGGGTGGCGGGCTCTTCAACCGGCCCGACCGTGGCTTCCGCTGCGGGGATGTTTACCTGCTTGAATTGCGCATACACCCGCGCTGCCTTCGCGCCCGCCGGCCCTTCCGCCGGTCGGTACATCAGCGTGCCGTCCAGATCCCGTCCGCTTACCGCCAGCCGCAGCACATTTGCGCGATTGCGCCCCTGCACGCGCACATCGGGAAAACGTCGCCCCATCACCTCAAGCGTGCCAAAACCCAGATCGATTGATGAAACCGGGAGCGCTGCGTCCCCGTTGTTGTCCGGCAGTAGACGTAGCCATTCCGACAGCGCCAAGCCCTGACCGCTGCCCGCCAATCGCAGACCCGGTTCGGAGGGCAATTTCGCATCCCCGCCGAAATGAATTTCTCCCCGGCTGATGCGTTTGTCTGCGGTGGTTTGCCATATCGCCCCCAGCGTGTGCGCCAGTTGGACCTCGGTCAGCAGTTGGTTTCCCGCTTGCGGCATTTGCGTCACGACCAGTGGCAGCGCTTGCGCGGCCGTCTTGTTCAGCGGGGCGGGAAGCCGCGATTCCATTCCCACCAGATCGGACTCAATCCGCACCTGCGTATCACCCTTATTGAGCGCCAGTTCACCGCGCCAACGTGCTTGTCCGTTCAGATAGCTCCCCCAGGTTTTACCCAGCCACGGCGCCAGACCGGCTGAGGTCGCGTGCCCCTGCGCCTGAATCAGCGCATGACCGTTGCGGGTAGCAGCGACCAGATTGACCGCCCCACCCAGAAATTGCGCATTCAAGCCCTGCGAAGCCAGAGAATTGTGCGTGAAAACAATATCTCCTTTCACCTGGTCCAGGCGCGGCAGGGCGGGGGATAAAAGCGTGTCGCCGCGAAAACTCAAGCGCCCGCCCAGTGTCGTGTCGTGCGAATGCTGCAGCGGAATGATCATGTTGAGCGTCAGCGCCATGTTGCCGCTCCCCTCCAGCTTGTGCGTGATGCCGTTCAGCCGCGCCTCCACCGGGCTGGCGTTGGCATAGCGAATGAAATCCTGCGCATCACCGACGGCCTGCCCGCTGATTTCAATGGCTTTCTCGTGCGGATGCAGATCGGGTATCACCGCAGTCACCGGTCCCACGCGCGCATTAAAAATACGCGCCTGATCGGCGAGCACTTCCATCCGGCTGCCGTGAAACACCAGTTGCCCATTGATGCCATCGATATC
>JAJXTJ010000355.1 GCA_021783895.1 Pseudomonadota bacterium
CGTGCTTCCGACAGGTATTGCTCGCCGTGCTTGATGGAGCCGTGGTAAAGCTGGCGCACGCGATCCCCGACCTCGTCGTCATTGACATCGACGGTGTACAGGGTGCCGTAGAAGTTGCGATCCATGCGCCGGACATCCTTGAAGTCGCCGCTGATCTGCGCGTAGAGGAAATAGCCGCAAACGACGGCCAGTGCCGCCGCGACCAGCATGGCCGGCCGGTTGCCGCGCAACAGGTATGCCGCGAGGCCGGCGGTGATGGCGAAGCCGATGCCGAGTTCGTAATAGGCGGGCAGCACGCGCGGCGCGATCAGGCCAACGGCGATGCCGCCAAGCGCCCCGCCCAGCGAGACCATCAGGTAGAAGCGGGTAAGGTGGCGGGTGCCGGGACGCAGCCGCGCAAGCTCGCCGTGCAGGAACATGCAGAGGAAGAACAGGCCCGCCGAGTACGCCGGAATGGCGACCTTGACGCGGACCCCGATGTCGCTGTCCTGCAGGCCATAGGCGCACAGGGCGAGCAGGATGGCAGCTGCGGGCACGAAGAAGGCGCGGCGATACCAGCGGTCGCTTTCGAAGCAGAGCACGAAGGTCAGCAGGTAGAGCGTGAGCGGCAGCAGCCACAGAAAGGGGATGGCGGCGATGTTCTGGGTGATGTGGTTGGTGATGGCCAGGAGCAGCCAGGAGCCCATGGCGGACGGCAGCAGCCACAGCAGGTAATCGCGCCATCCTGGATCCCAGTCGCCTTCGGCCGTGTGCGTCTTTTCGTGCGCCGGCGCCGGCAACGCATGGAGATGGCGCAGGAAGTACCAGCCGGAGCCGGCGCACAGCACGGCAAATGCGGCATAGGCGGCGGACCAGCCATAGGCCTGGCCGAGCAATGCGGTGTGCGGCTCGATCAAAAACGGATAGCTGATCAAAGCCAGCAGAGAAGCCATGTTGGACAGCGAGAAGTAGCGGTAGACGTGCGTGCCGAGCACCGCGCGCGCCACCCAGGCCTGGACCAGCGGCCCGGTAGTCGACAGCAGGAAATAGGGCAGGCCGATGGTGGCGAGCAAGAGACCCAGGATCAGCAGCGTCGGGTCTTCGGTGCCCGTCGGTTTCCAGTACGCCTTGGCGACGATGGGCAGGAACAGTAGGCTCGCCGTCAGCAGCAGCACATGTACCATCACCTGTCGCTTCGGAATCAGCTTGCGCGACAGCCAGTCCGAATAAGCGTAGCCGGCAAGCAGGATGACCTGGAAGAACACCATGCAGATCGCCCATACCGCCGCCGTGCCGCCGAACCAGGGCAGGATTTGTTTGGCGATGAGGGGCTGGACGAGGAACAGGGAAAAGGCGCTGGTAAAAATGGTGCCGGCGAAAACCAGCTTTGGGTGGGTGATCGGCATGCGCAGGTGTCTCGTGTTATTTGAAGTTTTCCCTATCGTATACAGAAATCGTCCTCGCAGGTCATGCTGATGTCGATGGCTGTTGGCATCGCGCGAAGGCATTGCCAATAAATCAATAAAATGGGAAAGCAAACAGCATGGAAGAAATCTTTCAGCTTGCCGACGAACTGGGGCCGGCGAAGGTGATTCATGTGCACGAGCCGGGCATGGGTCTCAAGGGCATTCTGGTGGCGGACAACGCGGCGCCGGGGCCATCCATCGGTGAGCTGCGCATGGCGCCGGATGTGAGCCCAGGAATGCGCGCGCCTCGCCCGCGCCATGACCCTGAAGAACGCTGCCGCCGGCCCGCGCCCCTGGGTCAACATCATCGTGGTGCTGGTCTCGACCTACATCGCCATCGCCCTTTGGGCGCTGCTCTTGAACGAGCTCAGCGACCGGGCAACAATCGTCAACGAATTCGCGCCTTGGGCACTGGTCCTTGCCATCGTGCTTCTCGCGGTGGTCATGCATCTGTTGCACCGGCAGCATAGGTTGCCAAGTAATGGTGAAAAAAATTAAGCAAGCGCTGAGCCCGATACCCCCGGTCAGTTAAGGCTCGAATCAATTTCCAAAGAACAAGCCGCCCAATCGGGTGGCTTTGTTTTGACTAGTCGAGGTGAACATTCCGCGGGCCCGGCCTGGCTGGCCCTTCTCTCCGTTCTGCGTCATGTAGCCGGTGGGTGTGCTCGACCGCCCAATGATCATGCTCGGATTCACTCCAGTGAAAGCTGTGCTCCTTTTTCTTACAGGTTTCCGCGACTGCCTGGGTGAAGCGTCACCGCCGTTTTCAATGGGGCTCACGGGTCCATGATTTTCATTTCCTTCCAGGGAATTTTTTGGCCTCCAACGCTTGATAAGTTTGATTCGCTGTCAGGAATTTTCCCGGGGATTCGCTGTCCATCGGTTCAAGTTGCGGCAAGGCTGCGAACAGCGTTCTTGCCATCAGTCTGCATCAGGGGAGTTTGAGGGGTCGATTATTTGCGCAAGAAGGAGAGATAGATGAGTAAATCCGTTTTTTTATCGAAACCCGTTTTGCTTGCCTTATTGGCCGGCGGTTTGCTGGGCGGGAGCGCAATTTATGCCTACCAGACGGAGCATCACGAGCGTGCATCGATGCCCCCTGTTGTTTCCACTGCCATGCCTGCGACAGCCGCTTCCAACCCTGGAGTCAGCCTGCCGGACTTTACCCAGATTACCGAGAAATATGGCCCGGCGGTGGTCAACATCAGCGTATCGAGCACAAGCAAGGCGTCATTGGATGACTCAGGGGCAGGCGATGACAGCAATCCCTTCGGCAACGATCCATTTTTCCAGTTTTTCAGGCAGTTCGGCGGGCAGGGCGGTTTTCGCATGGTGCCTCCGCGCGGCATGATCGTGCGCGGCGAGGGTTCGGGCTTCATCATCAA
>JAJXTJ010000356.1 GCA_021783895.1 Pseudomonadota bacterium
CGGACACGGTGGCATACCAGCCGGCATCCCATGCGCGCATGTCCATCCACGCGGTATCGGCATTGACCCACTCGTTCAGATGCTTGGTCTTGAAGTTGTTGGTAGCCGATGGCATCTGCATGGCTTTGGCCTGCAGGGGCAGCAGCACTTCCGGTCGCACCGAAACATTCCAGTTCGGATTTGCCTTGATCAGGGCTTCTTCGGTGGTCCAGTCATCGGCGTCGTCCAGCCCATAGATGATGCCAAACTGGGAATCGTCCTCGAACAGCCCTTCGAGCAGCCGGTTCACGAAGGTGCGGATTTCATAACAGATGCCTGCGCGGTTGCTGCCGGCAGTCGTGATCACCCAGAGCAGCGAGTTGTCGCGCTTGCCGGTGCCTGTTTCCACCACGTCATACACGGTGCGGGTCTTGTGCGCGTGCAATTCGTCCACGCAGCCGAAATGGATGTTGAGGCCGTCCAAGGTCGAACCCTCGGCGGAAAGCGCCTCGAACTTGGAGCCGGTGGCCAGCACATGCATGTTGTGCGCACCAACTTCGACACCGAAGCGGGAACGGAATCCCGGGCTTTTGCGCGCCATGGTTTGCGCGTCACCGAACACGATGCGCGCCTGGTCCCGTGTGGTGGCGAGGCTGTACACCTCGGCGCCGCCTTCACGGTCCGCCGTCAGCATGTAGAGTGCGACTGCCGAGGAGAGCGTCGACTTGGCATTGCCACGCGGCACCTCTATGTAGGAGCGGCGAAAGCGCCGCGTGCCTTCCGGCTTGACCCAGCCAAATACCGTGGTGAGGATGAACACCTGCCACGGCTCCAGGCTGATCGGCTTGGAGGCCAACGGCCCCTTCACGTGCGGCAGCCGTTCGATGAAGGCGCACAGATTGTCGGCGGGGCGAAAATCCTTTCCTTTGCTGTCCGCCAGGACCGGGTTGAACTGGAAGGGGCTCGCCTTGCCACGGAATTTGGCCAGGTCATTCAGCTGGCGCTGGCAGGCCAGGCGCACCCATTTGCAGGCAGGCACTTCTCCCGCCACCACCGCCTCGGCGTAATGCCGTGCAATGGTTGTATATTTTGATGCTACCATCAGCCTGCAATGTCCGCCCAGGGGTCGTCATCCCTCGTGGTGTCCTCCGGCATGGAAATCCGGGAGCGTGATGCGGGCGTGAACCCCATCTCTGCCTCATATCCCTTCATTTCCAGCGCCAGATCGCGGATCACATCCATCAGCGGCGAGCGCCGCAGGATGCCGCTGGGGGTTTTGACCAGCATGCCGGAAACACCTGCCCGGTTTATCTTGGCCAGCGCTTCACGGTAGAGCCCCGAGCAGTTGGCCCAGCGTTCCAGCACCGCGCCATCCAGAGCCGAGAGCAGGCCAGGCGGGGAATGTTCCACCGCGTAGCGCCACGCTTCTTTCGCGCTCTCGCTCATATACTCCGGTGGGTCGCACAACACGCCGGTGGGCTTGGGTTCACTCGGATTGGTGCGACACTTCTGCAAGGTCCCCTTGATCTTCTTGACGGTGATGGGTAATGGTTTTCGTCCGGCGCCAGTACGATTGCCACCAGAAGCCATAAAAAAATTCCTTTGATTTTGCACGCACAAAAATTTGGGCACGCCGGCGGTGCTGCGCGGCGAGGCTGCAAGGATTTCACCCCCCTACCGGTCAGCGGATTGCCTTAACTGGCCGCCCAAAGCCGCCGTCCTCGCGGGCGGTTTTGGCATCGTGACAAGGTTTGCAGAGCGCCTGCCAGTTGTCCCTGTCCCAGAACAACTGCTTGTCACCCCGGTGAGGAATGATGTGATCGACGACCTGCGCCGGAGTGGCTCGGCCTTTGCCTTCGCACTCCGCGCACAGCGGGTGCTGGCTGAGGAACAACGCCCGTGCCTTGCGCCATCGCGAATCATAGCCACGACTCGCGGGTGACCCACGACGCTCGTCCTGCTGCTTACGGATGGATCGCAGATGCTTGTCGCAATACCCCGGCGTGGAGAGCAACGCCGGACATCCCGGGTACCGACACGGGGTCGGAGCGGCTGTCGCCATGACGATCAAAATTCCTGCAGAAACAACTTGATTGGTTCCGAAAATGAAGCGTTCATGTCACCGTCATCAACAACATCGCAGGAGACAAACATGAGCTACACCACCCACGAATTCACGGTCGACGAAGTCGGTTTTATCCAGATCGCAATGACCAAGGTGCTAGCCGCCGCAGCGCGGGGCGAACTCGATCTCAACCGGCTGGCCCGCGAAGAACTCGCCGCGCGCGGACTCGATGACAAGGGCAGTTGGGTCGGATTCGATCGCGCCAAGCAAATTCACAACGTCTAACAATCAGGAGATCATCATGACCATGCAACTTACCCCAGCCCAGCACGCCATCCTGGCCCATGCACATCAGCACACCGATGGCAAAATCACGTGGTTCCCCGACAACATCAAGGGCGGTGCCCGCAAAAAAGTGCTCGACGGGATGTTCAACCGCGCTCTGATCACCCCCCTGAATGACGATTGGTTCATTACCGCCGAGGGCTACGATACCTTGGGTGTGCCGCGCAAGGGGCCGATCAGCACCAAGGCGATCGACGATTTGGTCGAACAAGCCGAACGCCAGGAGGCTGCCAAGCGTTTGATCAAGATCGGAGTCGAGGGAAAAACCCGTAGCCGCGAGAACAGCAAGCAGGCACAGGTCATCGCCATGCTCAAGCGTCCTGAAGGTGCGACGATCTCGCAAATCTGCGAGGGCACCGGCTGGCAGCAGAACAAGGTGCGCGGCAACTTCGCCGGCGCATTCAAGAAGAAACTCAGGCTTACCATCACATC
>JAJXTJ010000357.1 GCA_021783895.1 Pseudomonadota bacterium
ATCATCACGATGTGTTCAGCAACGCGATTCGCGTGGAATTAATCGCCGCGTCCTTTGGTATGAGTGATCATGAAACGTCGGGGATGTCCGTGTCGCCAGGTGTGCCGGATTCCGACTAAAACAGTAAACAATTTTAAATATTGTATTTAATATATTTAACTTATATTAAATTAATTTCTCTTGCACAATAACTGCATGGCCGAAAGCGAATCCGAAGCTTTCTTCGGATGCTGGCTTGCGGTAGACAATGCAGCCCGGAGCCGGGCTGAACCGGTGAAAACAGCGGAAGTTTCTCACCGAATTGACATATGTAGGGAACATCGAGGGGGTGCCATGCCACTGGTAAACATGAAGGACATGTTGCATCACGCGTATCGCAACGGCTATGCGGTGGGTGCATTCGGGCTGCACAGCCTGGATGTGCTGGAAGCCATCGTGGCAGCGGCAGAATCGGCTCGTGCGCCGGTGATCCTGTCCTTGTCCGAAGCGCATTTCGGGCATTTCGATTTCAGGCTGGCGATGGCGGCTGCAGAAGCCGCTGCGCAACGGTCTGTTGTGCCGATGGCCATCCATCTCGACCGCGGAGCGAATGCCGAGTCTGCCGTCAATGCCATTCGCCACGGCTGTAACGGCATCATGGTGGATACCTCCCATCTGCCACTCGGAGAAAATTTCGAAACCACACGCGCGCTCGTGAAGATGGCACATGCATGCGGCGTAGCTGTAGAAGGCGAATTGGGTTACATGCCCGACGTCGACGAAGATGCGGGCGCGACGCATCCGGGCGCGGCGAGTTATACCACACCTGCCGAGGCCAGGGGTTTCGCCGAACGAACGGGAGTGGATTTTCTTGCAGTGTCCATTGGCAGCGTGGATGGTCGTGCGAATGGCAAGTCCAGGCTCGATTGGAGCCGGCTAAAGGGAATCAATGCTTCAGTCGGCATTCCCCTGGTCGTCCGGGCTGGAACCGGGTTGACCGATGAACAGTACCACAAGCTGATCACCCTGGGGGTCGCCAAGATCAACTGTTCCAGCAGCCTGTCCGAGATCGCCGGCGATAGTATTCGCAGCGCAGCGAAAGCCGGTTCCCGGGACTATGCCGACCTGCGGGCTGGCGTGCGCGCTGCCGTAAGCACTGAAGTCGAGCGCTGCATGCGCATGTGGGGGGCTGCAGGCCGCGCCGCCGAAGTGCTGACGCAATGCCGGCCCTGGCTCAATGTGGAACACGTCATCGTCTACAATGCGTCCGGTCTTGATGCAAAGCGGTTGCGCATCGCCATGGCGGAAGGCCAGCGGCAGTTGGCCGCCATTCCCGGCGTGCGCGAGGTTCAGGTCGGCAGCGTCGCGGACAAGAGTTCCCGCTATCGCCATTGCTGGCTGATCCGCTTTGCCTCTGCGGCTGTCATCGACAATTTCAATCAACACTCCGCGCATGTGGCATTTGTCGATCACATGCTCAATCCGGAGGCGGCAGATCGCCTCACAGCCGACTACGTGGTGACTGGCGTTGAGACAGGCGTCAACGCGCTTTCCATTTCTTGCGCAACCACGGCCCCGGACGCCAGTCCCGCTCTGGCAAGACAGGGAATCTGAACTCGGCCGGTCCGGAACGGATTTGGCTGGATGCTGCCAGGCGGCCATCGATGAGGACGCGCGTGCTTAATCTGAAGATGCGCGCCGCTTTTTTCGCGCAGCGGAGCGCGCACTGGTATGAACCTGGAGCCGGTCAAACCAGTGGGTGGGTGAGGTGGCGAACAGGTGATCTATGAATGCCCGTGAACTCGGGGTCAATTGTTTGCCGGCCGGATAGACCACGTTCCACTGGCGTTTGAGCGGAAAACCCCGCACATCCAGTACCGCCAGTTCGCCTTTGACGATCTCGGCGTGTATCGTGCTGGCAGACAGCACGGAGATGCCCAATCCGGCCGATACGGATTGCTTGATCGCCTCATTGCTGCCCAACTCCATGCGTGTCTTGAGAACGACATCGTGTTCTTCGAAGAATTTTTCGGCGGCCAGGCGTGTCCCCGAACCCAGCTCGCGCTTGATGAAGGGTTCGCCGCGCAGGCGTGACGGCTCGATGTCGTTTTCTGACGCCAAGGGGTGGTCGGCGCGAACGACCACGACCAGGGGATTGTCGGCAAAAGGTTCTACGACGACATTCATGTGCTCTGGCAGTTGACCCAGAATATACAGGTCGTCCTGGTTGTGCGCGAGCCGCTCTAGCAGCGTTTCCCGGTTGCCGACGAACAAGGCGGTGTCGACACCTGCGTGTTTTTCGCAAAAACCCGCCAACAGATGGGGAATGAAGTATTTGGCGGTGGAGAGAATGGCGAGTTTGAGGCTGCCTTTTTCCAGCCCCTGCAGTGCGGCCAACTCCTGGGCGACACATTCCAGCCGGTCAAGGATGTCGCGGCAGGCCGTCGTCATGGCTTCCCCGGCCGGGGTCAGGTAGATTTTCTTGCCGACCTGTTCGAACAGGGGCTGGCCGATAATCTCGGCAAGCTGCTTGACCTGGATGGACAGGGCCGGTGGGGTGAGGTTCAATTCCTCTGCCGCGCGGGCAAAGCTCATGCGCCGGGCTACGGTATCGAAAATCTTCAGCTGGTGCAGGGTGGCATGACGGATAGGCATGCGGTTATTTAATCATCGTAAACTATAAATGTAAATATATTTCACTTTTATTAAATATCCGTGTTCGCATGAGGGCCAATGCTGCTGCCCACGATCAACCTCGCCGCCTCGCCGCCTCGCCGCCTCGCCGCCTCGCCGCCTCGCCGCCTCGCCGCCTCGCCGCCTCGCCGGCACCTTGCCGATGGCC
>JAJXTJ010000358.1 GCA_021783895.1 Pseudomonadota bacterium
CCTGAAGATCAATCGTGATGTGCTGCCCTTGATCGTGCAGCAGTTGGCCGGGCTGGGTGAAGATGAGGCACAGCGCCTGATACGCCAGGCGATTCATACCGATGGTGAACTCAATCTCAAGGATTTGCGGCGCATTGCCCAATTCAAGCAAACCCAGCAGGCCAGCCTGCTGGAGATGGCCTTGCCCGACGTCAACCTGGACAGCGTTGGCGGCTTTTCGCGCCTGAAATCTTGGGTCAGGCAGCGCCAGGCCGTGTTCCAGAACCCGGCGCTGGCGCCGGATCTGCCTGTTCCCAAGGGCATCATGCTGCTGGGGGTGCAAGGGGCGGGTAAAAGCCTGGTGGCCAAGGCCATTGCCGGTAGTTGGAAACTGCCTTTACTGCGACTGGACTTCAGCGCGCTCTACAACAAATACATAGGCGAAACCGAGAAGAACCTGCGCAAGGCCCTGGCTGAAGCGGAGCGCATGGCGCCATGCCTGCTGTGGATGGATGAAATCGAAAAAGGCCTGAGCACCGGTGACGCGGATGATGGCACTTCGCAGCGCATCATCGGCACCTTGCTGACGTGGATGAGCGAACGCGATTCACCGATTTTCATGGTGGCAACGGCTAACGATGTCAGCAAACTGCCGCCCGAGTTCCTGCGCAAGGGGCGCTTTGACGAACTGTTTTTTGTCGATCTGCCCACGTCGGAAATTCGGGACATCATCTTTGGTATCCATCTGGACAAGCGCAAGCTGGATCGGTCCACTTTTCAGACAGATCGCCTTGCCGAGCGCAGCGAGGGGTTTTCAGGCGCGGAAATCGAACAGTCGATCATTGCCGCGCAATATGCCGCGCTGGCTGACGGGGCGACCTTGTCCCAGGCCCATGTCGAGCAGGAATTGGCACAAACCCGACCTTTGTCTGTCATCAGGGCCGAGGACTTCGAGCGGCTGCGACATTGGGCACAGCAGCGCTGCGTCATGGTGGATTAATTCCGCGTCGCTTCAGGTTTGAGGCACTTGATAGTTGGCGGCCTGTGTCACCTGGGTGCTGGGTCCATTGGCTTATGAAACTTCAATGCCGTTTCTGCCACCATACATATCCGCCAATAATCAATGTGACCAATACAATCACGCCAACGGTGATGTGGTGTTGGTATTCCTTGATGAGCGCCTCGTTGCCGCCGAGGAAATAGCCGAACAGGGTGAGGACGAGCGACCAGAGTCCCGCGCCGAGGCAGGTATAGAGCGCGAAGGTGCCGGGGTTCATGCGAGTGAGGCCGGCGGGGATGGAAATCAGGTGGCGGATGCCGGGAATCAGGCGGCCAGTGAAAGTGGAGACTGCACCGTGCTTCGCGAAGAACGTGTCGGTTTTGTGTAGCAGTTCGGGCCGCACGAAGAAATAACGCCCCCAGCGTTCAAGGAAGGGGCGCCCCAGCCACATTGATACAACGTAGTTTAATGATGCCCCAACCAGACTGCCGACGGTCGATGCCAGCACGATCAAGCCGAAATTCAATTGTCCCTGGTGGGCCAGGTAGCCTGCGGGGATTAGTACAAGTTCACTGGGCACCGGCAGCACGGTGGATTCCAGCGCCATCAGGATGAAAATGCCGGTATAGCCCCAGTCGTGTACGGTGGCGAGAATCCAGGCGATGAATTCGTGGAGCATGAGCAGTGAGCAGTGAGCCGTGAGTAGTGAGCAGTGAGCAGGTTTATTACCGCACTGCTCACTGCTTAATCGTTTACACGACGGCTTCTTCCTTCTTCTCGACCGGCTTGATGAAGTGCTCGCGCTTGATGCCCAGCATCAGCAGCAATGGCGACGCAACCAGCACCGATGAGTAAATGCCGAACATGATGCCGATGGTGAGCGCCAGTGCAAAGTTGTGCAGCGCCTCGCCCCCAAAGAGCAGCATCGACAACACCATGATCTGGGTCGAGCCGTGGGTGATGATGGTGCGGCTCATGGTGGTGGTGATGGCGTCGTCAATGATGTGGGGAATCGTTGCGCCGCGCATCTTGCGGATGTTTTCGCGAATCCGGTCGAAGATCACCACCGATTCGTTGACCGAGTAGCCCAGAACCGCCAGCACGCCTGCCAGCACGGTCAGCGTGAACTCCCACTGGAAGAAGGCGAACAGCCCCAGGATGATGATGATGTCGTGCATGTTGGCGAGCATGCCCGATACGGCAAAGCGCCATTCAAAGCGCACCGCCAGATAGGCCATGATGCCGAATGCCACGACCAGCAGGGCCAGCGCGCCGTTGTCGTAGAGTTCCTTGCCCACCTGCGGGCCGACAAAGTCGACCTTCTTGAGCACCACGGTGGAATCGGCTGCGGTCAGAGCGGCCATCACGCGGTTACTGGTTTGTGCAGCGTTGTCCGTGCCGCGGACCGGTAGGCGGATCATGACATCGCGGCTGGTGCCAAAGTTCTGCACGGTCACTTCGGGCAAGCCGGTTTTCTCAAGCGCGGACCGAACGGCGGTCAGGTCAGCAGGATGCTCATAGCTGACTTCGATGACGGTGCCGCCAGTGAAGTCCACGCCCAGATTCAGGCCGCGATCCCACAGTGCCCAGACCGAGAAAAGGAAGGTGATCAACGAAATGGCCGTGGTCGTCTTGCCCCAACTCATGAAGGGGATGGTTTTTCTGAAGGGGAATAATTCGAACATGATCGCGCCTTAAATCGAGACGTTGGTCAGTCGCGCCTTGCGACCGTACGTGAGGTTGGCCATGGCACGCGAGACGGTGACGGCGCTGAACATCGAGGTGAGAATACCCAGACACAGCACCACGGCAAAGCCGCGCACCGGACCTGA
>JAJXTJ010000359.1 GCA_021783895.1 Pseudomonadota bacterium
GATTGGGAGAGCGCGTAGTAATGTTTCCATGTTTCGACTTGGCTGAACCGGGTCTGGCAACTGCCTATGGCTGCTCGAACAGGGCAATTGATTCGACGTGGGCCGTGTGCGGGAACATGTTGGCGATGCCTGCTGCCTTGAGCTTGTAGCCCTTGACGTGGCACAGAACCTCGCTGTCGCGGGCCAGCGTGGCCGGATTGCAGGAAACATAGACGATACGCTGCGGCGGGTTGTCCGCAGGCAGGGATTTCACCAGTTCTATGGCGCCATCGCGTGGGGGGTCGATCAGCAGCTTGTCGAAATGGCCCAGATCGGCATATTTCTCGGGGGTCATTTCGAACAGATTGTCGACGGCGTATTCGACGTTGTTCAGGCTGTTCAGTTGGGCGTTTTCCTGCGCGCGACTGACCAGAGCCTTGCTGCCTTCTATACCCAGCACCCTTGCGCCCGAACGTGCGATGGGCAGGGTGAAGTTGCCGAGGCCGCAGAAGAAATCGGCGATGCGTTCATGCGCCTGGGGGGCCAGCATAGTAACAGCGCGGTGCACCAGCGCGCGGTTGATGTGCGGGTTGACCTGGGTGAACTCGGTGGGGCGGAATGGATGAACGATGTTAAATTCCGGCAGAGTGTATTGCAGCAATGCGCCGTTTTCGGGGTAGAACGGCACGGCAGTATCGGGCCCCTTGGGCTGTACCCAGATTTCCACATCATGCTTGTCGGCGAAGGTGCGCACGATCTCCTTGTCGTCGTCGTTCCAGGGAGTGAGCAGGCGGAACACTAGCACGGTCGAAGTTTCCCCGATGGCCAGCTCGATCTGGGGAACGCGGTCGGAGTTGGATAGTTGTGGAATCAGTCCGCGCATGGGCATGAACAGCGCAGCGACGTGCGGTGGTAGCACTTCGCAGGTATGCATGTCGACGATGAACCAGGATTTCTTCTCATGAAAGCCGACCAGCGAGCCGCCCTTTTTGTCCACGCGCTTGACGGAGAAACGTGCGCGGTGACGATAGGCCCATGAGGGACCATAGAGTGCTGGCAGGATGATTTCCGGCCTGAGTTTGCCGATGCGCTGAAGGTTCTCTTCCAGGATGCGCTGCTTGGCGGCAACCTGCGCGCTTACCTCCAGATGCTGCAGCACGCAGCCGCCGCAGCGGCCATAGTGAACACATTTGGGTGCAGCGCGCTGGCTGCTGGACTTGAGGATGCGCACGGCATTGGCGCTGTCGTACTTGGGGTGCTTGCGGAAAACCGAAATCTCCGCGGTTTCTCCCGGTAGTGCGCCGTCGACAAAAGTGACCTTGCCCTCGACACGGCAGATACCGTGGCCCTCGTGATCAAGGGCGTCAATATGAACCTCGGCCAAGGCTACTCCTTCCAGGCGGCGAGAAATGCCTGCCAGTGCTCGCCTTCCAGGGCTTGCAGGGCGGCGCGCACCTTGGCGGTTTCGCCGTGATAGGCCTCGGTGGTAAGAGCACCGCGCATGTGCTCGAAGCGCAGGTAAAGCAAGTGGGTGTTGACCACGTCGGTTTCGCAGTAGTCGCAAATGTCAGCGAGCTTGCCGGCCTGGAAGGCATTCCAGACCTGGCTGCCGTCCATGCCCAGCTTGCCGGGGAAGCCGCACAGCTTGGCCAGATCGTCCAGCGGCGCATTGGCGCGGGGCTGATACATGGCGAGCACGTCCATGAGGTCGAGATGGCGGGTGTGGTAGCGACTCAAGTAGTTGTTCCACTTGAATTCCTTGTCATCCTCGCCCCATTCCCAGTAGCGCTGAGCGGTGATGCCGTGCATCAGGCCGCGGTAGTGCAGCACCGGCAGGTCGAAGCCGCCGCCGTTCCAGGAAACCAGCTGGGGCGTGTACTTCTCGATGCCATCGTAGAAGCGCTGGATGATGTCGCGTTCCGACTCGCCATCGCGCCCGAGAGTCCATACGCGGAACTGGTCGCCTGTGCGCAATGCGCAGGAAATTGCCGCTATGCGGTGCAGGTAATGTGGCAGGAAGTCGCTGCCGCTGGTCTGGCGCCGCTGCAACAGCGCCATTTCGGCGATTTCGCCGTCCGGGATGTCGGCGGGCAGGTCGCGCAGGCCTGCGAAGCCGGCGGTATCGGGGATGGTTTCAATGTCGAAGACGAGTACGGGGGTCACGTTGGCGGCCCTGCTGGTGAAAAGGCGTAATTTTACCGCGTCAGATAAGGTGTGAGCCGATGTCTTCGGCGGAAACCGCCGCTTCGAAATGGGTGGCGGCAACACTGTCCATGGAAAGGCCAAGTTCGCCGGACAGCTTGGAGATGAGCTCGCTGTTCTGATGTTCGCAGGCGTGCGCAAGACGCAGCAGCCTGTTGATTGGGGTGTCCTGGCCGGCGAGGCTCTCATACACCTGTCGCGGCAGGCCGATGCGCCGGTAGAGCTGATTGACCGAAACTGAAAACGCTGCCGGGAAAGTGGAGAAGAGGCCGGTCTCGAAGGCCTCGTCAGGCTCGGAAATGCCGGTGATGGAGCCCGCCAGCTTGCCCATCAGCATGGCGCGGCTTAAGGCTACCTGCGTGTAAAGGCGATTGTCCGCCGACACGGGCGTGCCTGCGAGCGCAGTCAGTATGGCGACACGCTGTGATCGTTTTCCGCCCATTTTGATCATGGCATGGGCGGCGGAATCGGCCTCGGTGCTCAAGCCGCCAGCCATGGAATGGGCGATGCGCATCATCTGCGTTTCCAGTGAAGGGTTCAGGCGGATGAACTGGATCAGGCTGGGTAGCGCCTGCCGCATGGCGACTGCTGCCAACTCCAGGCGCAAATCGTGATCGGGTTTC
>JAJXTJ010000360.1 GCA_021783895.1 Pseudomonadota bacterium
CCGCGTACCCGGAAGACTCACCAGCAGGGTACCGGCGTGATACACCCCTCGCTCATCCTGCTGGGAACCGGCCAGGATCTGGATGTATTCCATGCCCGTGTGCAGATGCTCGGGGACCGTCGCGCCGGGGGCGTAACGCAGCAGGGCCAGTTTGGTATGGCCTGCCGCATCCTTATACAGCGGGCTGAGTTCTACCCCGGGGCCCAGGGGTTCCCAGGCAAACTTGCCAAGCCGTTGCGGAATCGAAGCCAGGTCTGCCAGGACAAGGCTGGTAGCGGTCTCAGCCATACGCCTTGTCCAGTCCTGCGAGCACTGTCTCGCTATCAGCGACCCAGCCGACGATGCCCCCCTGGGCGGTGATCATGTCGAGGGTAGCCTGCTTGAATTCCGGGAAGTAGCTCTCGGTGCCATCCTCCACCAGCAGGCATTCGTAGCCCCGATCATTGGCTTCCCGCAGGGTGGTCTGCACGCACACCTCGGTGGTGACGCCGGTGAACAGAAGATGGGTCACGCCCAACTGCTGCAGGATTTCCTGCAGCGGCGTGGCATAGAACGCCCCTTTTCCGGGCTTGGCAATCTCGATCTCGCCGGGCACAGGCTTGAGGGATTCGATAATGGCGTTGCCCGGTTCGCCGTCCACCAGAAGCCGGCCCATGGGACCCACATCGCCGATCTTCAGGCGACAGTCGCCGCGCAAGCGCTTGGCCGGCGGGCAGTCGGAAAGATCGGGCTTGTGCGCCTCGCGGGTGTGGATCACGGGCAATCCCAGCCGGCGGGCCGCCGCCAGCAGCCGGGCGATGACAGGCACACAAGCCTGCAGCCGACTGACGTCGTTGCCCAAGGCCTCACCGAAGCCGCCAGGCTCGACGAAGTCGCGCTGCATGTCGATGATGATCAGGGCCGGTGGCCGCTCGGGCAGCGCATAAGAATAGGGACGGGCGTCAATCTGCATGCGCTTCCTCCTTGTGGCCCGCCATATGGCGACCGATGGCGATTGGGTCGGCGGAACCGGGCGTGGTCTCGTAGACCAGCCGCCCGCCGGACATGACATGGATGCGGTCGGCCATTTCCAGTATCTCGTCCAGGTCTTCGCTCACCAGTAATACTGCCGCCCCCGCGTTGCGCGCGGCCATGATGCGGGCATGGATCTCGGCCACGGCGGTGAAGTCCAGGCCGAAGCAGGGGTTGGCCACCACCAGCACGTTGGGCTGCTCCCCCAGTTCACGGGCGAGGATGGCGCGCTGCACGTTGCCGCCCGAGAGATCGCCGATGGGCGCGTTGGGGCCCGGCGTTCGCACCTTGAAGTCGGCGATGGCGCGCACCGCGGCCGCTGCCATCACCCCCCGGCGCAGAAAGCCGCGCAGGCTGTAGGGCGGCTGGTCGAAACGGCGAAAGGCGAGATTCTCCGCCACGCTCATGCGCGGCACGCTGGCGTTGCGCAACGGCTCCTCGGGCAGGCAGTGGAAGCGGTGGCGCAACAGATCGCGGCGCCGGCCGCCATAGAGCTCGCCCATGACCCGAATTTCCCCACCCTGCGGGGGGCGCTGACCAGCCAGCGCCTCCACCAGCTCGCGCTGGCCGTTTCCGGATACGCCGGCGATGCCGACGATCTCGCCCGCCTTCACGTGCAGCGACACGTCATGCACCGCAGCCATTCCGCTATCGTCCTCCACGCTGAGGCCGGCGATGTCCAGCTTCACCGGCTGTTCGGCCAGCGCCTCGCGGGCGAGAGCCGTCTGGGTAAATTCGCTACCCACCATCATCTCTGCCAGCCGCATCACGTCGACGTCCAGCACCACGGCCGAACCCTCATGCCTACCTTGCCGCAACACGGTGACATCGTCGGCATAGAGTATGACTTCGCGGAACTTGTGCGTGATGATCAGCACGCTGAGGCCCGTTTGCTGGGCCATGTCCCGAATGCAGCCGAGCACTTCATCCGCCTCGTCGGGTGTAAGCACCGAAGTGGGTTCATCGAGGATCAGCACTTTCACGTCCAGCAGTAGCTGTTTGACGATCTCCAGTTTCTGCTTTTCGCCTGCCGCCAGATGATTCACGGAGGTGTCCAGCGGCAGCTGGAAGGGCATTTTTTGCATGCGCTCACCGATTGCCTGACGCTCCTTTTTCCAGTCGATCACCGGAGGCAGATGGGGGCGCGCCAGCACCAGATTTTCCAGCACGGTCATGTTGGGGATCAGGGTGAAATGCTGGTAGACCATGCCGATGCCCAGGTCGTGGGCGTCGCGCGGGTTGGCAATGGACTGCTGGCGTTCGCCCAGCAATACCTCGCCCTTATCGGGCGTGTAGAAACCGACGATGCACTTCACCAGGGTGCTCTTGCCGGCGCCGTTCTCGCCCAGCAAGGCATGGATGCTGCCCCGCCTAAGTTTCAGGGAAACCCGGTCCAGCGCCTGCAGTTCGCCGAAGCGCTTGCTGACGTTGATGGCTTCGAGCGCCAGGATGGTCATGCCATGGCCGCCAACAGCTGTCCGGAGGTGGCCACGGCGCCAAACACGCCGCCCTGCATTTTCACCATCTTCAAGGCCGCCAGGTGGTTGACCTGATTGGTGGCGCCGCAGCAGTCCTCCAGCAGCAGGCACTCGAAACCCATGTCGTTGGCGTTGCGCATCGTGGTGTGCACGCACACGTCGGTGGTGATGCCGGTCATGATCAAATTGCGGATGCCGGCCTTGTGCAGCAGCAGTTCCAGATCGGTGGCATAGAAGGAACCCTTGCCGGGCTTGTCGATGATGGGCTCGCCCGCCATCGGCGAGAGTTCCGGGATGATTTCCCAGCCCGGC
>JAJXTJ010000361.1 GCA_021783895.1 Pseudomonadota bacterium
AAAAGACCTCCACTTTTGATGTCGTCGGATTCATCCCGGCGCATATAAGAGGTAGCCGCATGAACGCCGTAATACAAAGCTCAGCACACCCGCTGGTGGTGCTGGAGCGGAACACATTGATTGCCAGCGCCTTGCTTGATCGATTGTCTGCCTATACCGGGTCGATATTTCGGGTCAGTGACCTGCATCGTTGCAAGATCGCCTTGAGCGCGCAGCGACTCACCCCAGTTCTCTTTCTCGCCGGCAAGCCGCTGGAAAGCCGTTGGGCCGACTGGAAAGCGCAAGTCAGGTGGGCTACCCACGCTTCCTGCCCTGTAACGGCTATAGATTTATCCAAGGGCTCTGCTGCGCCTGCTTTCCTGAAATCTCAGATTATCGAGGACATGGTGGACCTCGACGACCCCTCTGTGGATGTCGCTCACCACGTTGAAAGGCTCATCCAGCAGACTGCTATCACGACGCTCGCCTATGGTCCACTGCAGATCGATCAATCCCGCAAGACATTAAGTAGCGCGGGACGCTCTGTCGCCATAAAAGACGCGCTGTTTGAGTTAATGGTTTTATTTTGGAGCCATCCCCAGTGTGTCTTGTCACTGAAACTCTTGCAGAAAACGTTGTCCAAAGCGGAAACAACATCTGCCATCGATGCCCGCTTGGTGATCAGCGCCTTACGCAGCCGCCTGCGTTTCCTCGGTTTCGACGACTGCATCGTTACGCTCCGTGGACGCGGCTATCAGTTCAATCCCCCCGATACGTTCCGGCACAACACCTCCTTCACCGATTTTTCTTCTTCTGCGCGCCGCTTCGGCGCCGCTTCTTTCTGATATTTCGGGAGTTTTATTGATGAATACCGCTTACCTCATCCATCTCGCCAATTACTCTGACGGTGTGCTTTATGTACTCGCTGGTCTTCTTGTGGTCGCCCTGGGTGTCATTGTCGACCGCTTCTGGTATCTACGCCGCACCATCCTGCGCGGTACCGTTTTTGTGCAGGAGCTCGCCCAGCACGGGCGATTGGATCGAGACGCCCTGCAAACCCTCGCGGATGACGCAGGCGACTTGCCGGAGGCGGCGCTTTTGAAAACGGCGGCGAGCCATTCTGGGCATGTGCAGGGCGATCCACTCGCCAGCCGCCTGGAGGAGAGCATCCTGGTCATGGCGCCGCAACTGGATCGTCGCCTGTGGGTGTTGGACACCATCATCACCCTGGCGCCGCTGCTGGGCCTCTTCGGCACTATCATCGGTATGTTTCACGCCTTCTCCATATTGGCTGCACCAGGGCACGCACCGACGGCGGTGACGGGCGGGGTGGCGGATGCCTTGGTCGCCACCGCCACCGGCCTTTTCATCGCTATGACCGGCTTAGTGGCTTTCAATGCCTTTAATAACCAGGTGCGGCAGATCCTGCTGCAACTGGATTCGGTGAAGACCATGTTGCTCAACCGCATGGACGGACACCCTATCACCGACGGTGCGGGGAATATCCAGACCTCGACGCCAAAGATGGCGGCTGCCGTGGTGAGGGCGGGCTGATGGAACGTCGCTACTTCGAGCGGAAGAAGGGTCGGGTCGAGATCATCCCGATGATCGACATCATGCTCTTTCTGCTGGTGTTTTTCATCATGATCACCATCCAGATGATTCCGGACAAGGGGCTGAACCTCCAGCTCCCGGCATCCAGTCAGGCGAAGATGCTGCCGCACCCGCATTACACCATCAATATCGAGAAAGATGGCACGGTGAATGTGAAAGGCCATCACTATGCTTTGGCCGCATTGCAAAAAATGCTGGCGAGCGACGGGAACCCTGGCAAGACCCAGATCACCATAGCGGCCGATAAGGCCGTACCGTTTCAAGACTTCGTTCACGTCATGGATGCCTGCCAGAAGGCAGGGGTCAGTGATATTGGTATTGCCGCAAAACCCCACTGAAATAAAGGAGAGTATGAGATGTACAAGAAACTGCCGTTAAAACCTCTGCTGGTGGCTATTGCCGCCACGGGCGCACTGAACATCACCGTCATTGCCGCGGCCCAAGCCGGGGCCACCGCGCCAGCCATTTCTGCGGCCACGAACGTGGGCGAGGTAAACGCCTCGGCCAGCGCACTTTCCGAGTCTGCCAAGGCGCTGGCCAGTACCGACGGCAAACTGACCAAAAAGAAGGTTTTTGAGTCCACGCAATCTCAGGCGGTTCTTGGGAAGCGTGAAATTCAGGGTGTAGGTCCTGCCGCAGGTGCGGCGCAAGCGCTCTCTCTGGCACCCGGCATCGCGGTCCGTGGTTATGGCGGCATCTTCTCGACCGCGCGCTATGAAATCGCCGTGCGCGGCGTAAAGGTAGGCTGGTCATCTGTGAACGGTGACGTCGAGCGCAATGGCTTGACGGTGCTGTTTGACGGGATCCCCATGAACAACCTGATTTCGCATAATGGCGGCTGGGATTCCAACGAAATCCCCATTCTTCAGATGATCCATGGCATCAACGTAACCTATGGTCCTGGAAATCCCGCCGGGCGTTGGTTCGACAGCATCGGTGGCACCATCAACTTTGTGCCGCTGCAGCCATCCGTAAGACCGAGCGCCGAAATAGGTACCACCTTTGGAAGTAACGGCACCCTCGGCTACAACTTTGACCTCAAAACGGGAATGTACGACGGCTGGTCCGCGATTTTGGCCGGCGGTTATACGAAAAACAACACCTTCCGCACGGGTACGTTCAATGCACCGTCCCAGTCTCTCGCCTATTTTGGCAAGGCAGTGAAGACCTTCCGGAGTGGCAC
>JAJXTJ010000362.1 GCA_021783895.1 Pseudomonadota bacterium
AAGAATCCACCTCCTGGCCCATGGTATCGCGCCCGGTCTACATGGGCGGCCTGGGTTTTTCGATGAAATGGAACATGGGCTGGATGAACGACACCCTGACCTACATGCAGAACGATCCGGTGCACCGCCGTTACCACCACAACGAACTCACCTTCGGCCAGCTTTACGCCTACACGGAAAATTTCGTGCTGCCGTTCTCCCATGACGAGGTGGTGCATGGCAAGCGCTCTTTATTGGCCAAAATGCCGGGCGATGGCTGGCAGAAATTCGCCAACCTGCGCCTGCTGCTCACTTACCAGATGACCTACCCCGGCAAGAAACTCAACTTCATGGGCAACGAACTGGCCCAGGGACGGGAATGGCGCATCGAGGGAGAGCTCGACTGGGGGTTGCTGGGGTACGAGCAACACCAGGGGATGAAAAGCCTGTCGCGCGACCTCAATCGCCTCTACCACGACCTGCCCGCCCTGCACGAGCTCGATTTCACGTCGGACGGCTTTGCCTGGATCGATTGCCACGACGCCGACCAGTCGGTACTTTCTTACCTGCGGCGCGACCGCAATGGCTCGTTCGTGGCGGTGATGCTGAACTTCACGCCGGTGCCACGCCCCGGCTACCGCATCGGAGTACCCCGGCCAGGCCTGTACCGGGAGATATTCAACAGCGATTCCCGGTATTATGGCGGCTCCAACCTGGGCAACGGCGAAGGTACGGCCACCGAGAACATGTCATGGATGGGTTATCCCCACTCCATCGTAATAACCGTACCGCCACTGGCGGGGATAATATTGGCTTTGGCCGAGTGAAAATGATGGGTAAAGGGTGAGGAGTGATGAAAGCCATCGCCATTACCCGTCACTCTTTACCCATTACCCATTACCCATTTCCGCAGAATGAATAAATAAAATGTCCGCCCTCACCCGCTCACCCGCCTGGACTGCGCTGAAAACCCACCAGAAAGCGCTGGCCAAAACCCACCTGCGCGAACTGTTCGCCGCCGACCCGCAGCGCTTCGACAAATTTTCTCTGGAAGCCTGCGGCATCCTGCTGGATTACTCGAAGAACCGCATCACCACCGACACCATGACGCTGCTGGCGGCGCTGGCGCGTAAAGTGGACGTTGAAGGCTGGCGCGAAAAGATGTTCGCCGGGGAAAAAATCAACTTCACCGAAAACCGCGCAGTACTGCACACGGCGCTGCGCAACCGCTCCAGCCGTCCGGCCATGGTCGATGGACACGACGTCATGCCTGAAGTGCGGCGCGTACTCGGCAAGATGCGCGAATTCTCGGAAAGCGTGCGCTCGGGCCAGTGGAAAGGCCATACCGGCAAGCCGATCACCGACATCGTCAACATCGGCATCGGCGGCTCCGATCTCGGCCCTGCAATGGCCTGTCTGGCGCTGGCGCCTTATGGCAAGCTGAATCTACATGCCCACTTCGTCTCCAATATCGACGCCACCCAGCTAACGGAAACACTGAAGCGGCTTGACCCGGCAACCACGCTGTTTATCGTCGCCTCGAAGACCTTCACCACCCAGGAAACCATGACCAACGCGGCTTCCGCGCGGGCCTGGCTGCTCAGCGCGGCAGGTAACGAAACCGCGGTGGTCAGGCATTTCGTCGCCGTTTCCACCAATACCGCAGCCGTCGCCCAATTCGGCATCGACACCGCGCACATGTTCGAATTCTGGGACTGGGTGGGTGGACGCTATTCGCTATGGTCGGCGATCGGACTGCCGATTGCCGTCTTCATCGGCATGAACCATTTCGAGGCCTTGCTGACGGGCGCATTCGAAATGGACGAGCACTTCCGCAGCACACCGCTGGAAGGCAACATGCCGGTGATCATGGCCCTGATCGGGATGTGGCACGCCAATTTCTGGAATGCTCACAGCCACGCCGTACTGCCCTATGACCAGTCCCTCGCGCGTTTCCCGGCCTACCTGCAACAGCTCGACATGGAAAGCAACGGCAAGCGTGTCGGTCGCAATGGCAAAACCGTCGATTACACCACCGGCCCGGTGATCTGGGGCGAACCCGGCACCAACGGCCAGCACGCCTTCTACCAGCTGATCCATCAGGGCACCCGGCTGGTGCCGGCGGATTTTCTCGCCCCGGTTGAAAGCCAGCACCCGCTCGGAGAGCACCACGCCATATTGCTTTCCAACTTCTTCGCACAGACCGAGGCACTGATGAAGGGAAAAACGGCGGAAGAAGCCCGCGCCGAACTGGAAGCATCAGGCATGAAGAGCGCGGCGCTTAAACGGTTATTACCGCACAAGGTGTTCCCCGGCAACAGCCCGACCAACTCGATTTTGTTCCGAAAACTCGACCCCAGGACTCTGGGAGCGTTGATCGCGCTCTACGAGCACAAGGTGTTCGTGCAGGGCATGATCTGGAACATCAACTCCTTTGACCAGTGGGGGGTGGAACTGGGCAAGCAGCTGGCGCAGAAAATCCTGCCGGAACTTGACGGCAAGGCAGCCGTCTCCTCCCACGATTCCTCCACCAACGGGTTGATCAATTATTTCAAGGGGCGCAGAGGTTAGAAGGCTACGCCAGAGGATGGATTGCCATCCGCCGCAATTACCTTGAGGGCCTACCCCTCAAGCAGGAAGCTTTCGGCCAGCACATCCACCCCATGCAGAGGCGTAATGGCGCGGGCGGGGATATTGGCGCCGGCGCGCCAGTTCAGCACGGCTTCATGCTCGTCGAACTTGCCAAACTCGATCCGCATCCGGAAAGCGTGCCCATCAACATGCTG
>JAJXTJ010000363.1 GCA_021783895.1 Pseudomonadota bacterium
GCTGCACGAAGTGGCCAGCCCGCCCCTGGCCCTGGCGGGCCGCATCGCGGCGCGCATCAAGATCCTGTCAAGGCTCGACATCGCAGAGCGCCGCATCCCCCAGGACGGGCGCATGAAGCTGCGGATCTCCAAGAACCGCGGCATCGATTTCCGCGTAAGCACCCTGCCAACGCTGTTCGGCGAAAAACTGGTGATGCGCATCCTGGACCCGGCGTCCGCCACCCTTGGGGTCGAAAAGCTCGGTTTCGAACCGCACCAGAAGCAGCTGTTCCTGGAGGCCATCGAGCGCCCCTACGGCATGGTGCTCGTGACCGGGCCCACCGGAAGCGGCAAGACCGTCAGCCTGTACACCGCCGTCAACATCCTGAACACCCCCGACCGCAACATTTCCACTGCCGAAGATCCCGTGGAAATAAACCTTCCCGGGGTCAATCAAGTCAACGTCAGCGAGAGGTCGGGGCTTACGTTCTCGGCCGCCCTGCGTGCATTTCTGCGTCAGGATCCGGACGTGATCCTGGTTGGCGAGATTCGTGATCTTGAAACCGCCGAGATCGCCATCAAGGCGGCGCAGACCGGTCACATGGTGCTGTCTACCCTGCACACGAACGATGCACCGGCAACCCTGAGCCGGCTGGCCAACATGGGCGTGGCACCGTTCAACATCGCGTCGGCGGTAAACCTGATCGTGGCCCAGCGCCTTGCCCGGCGGCTGTGTCCGGCGTGCAAGAAACCGCAGGACATTCCGACACCGGCACTGCTGGAGGCAGGCTTCAATGAAAGCGAGGTCGCGGACCTCAAGCTGTATGGGCCGATAGGCTGCGACCAGTGCACCGATGGCTACAAGGGGCGGGTCGGCATTTATCAGGTCATGCCGGTGTCCGAGGAAATCGGTGCGATCATCATGCGCGGCGGGACTGCACTCGACATCGAAGACCAGGCGCGCAAGGATGGCATTCCCGACCTGCGCATGTCGGCTCTGAACAAGGTCCGCGACGGCGTCACCAGTCTCGCGGAAATTGAACGCGTAACCAACCAGTAACCATCATGGCACAACCCGCGGCACAAACTGCCAAAACCAAGCTCAGCACCTTCAACTGGGAGGGCGTCGACAAGAAAGGGCGGCGTCTAAAAGGCGAAACCCAAGGCATCAGCGTGGCTTATGTGAACGCCGTTCTGCGCCGCCAGGGCATCAATCCCCTGAAAGTACGCAAGCAGGCGTCGGCACTGTTCAAGCGCAAGCGCCGCATTACCCCGAAAGACGTGTCGATATTTACACGCCAGTTCGCAACCATGATCCAGTCTGGCATACCGATCGTGCAGTCATTCGAGATCGTTGGGAAGGGTCATGACAATCCCAGCATGCAGGAACTGCTGGCGTCGATCAGGCAGGACATAGAATCCGGCACGAATCTGAGCACCGCCCTCGGCAAGCATCCGCTTCAGTTTGATGCCCTTTACTGCAACCTGGTCGCAGCAGGCGAACAGGCGGGCATTCTCGATACGATCCTTGAGAAGGTGGCCACTTACAAGGAAAAAGTCGAGGCGATCAAGGGCAAGATCAAATCGGCCCTGTTCTATCCGGCCGCGGTGATTGTTGTGGCGTTCGTCATCACGGCGATTTTGATGATTTTCGTGATTCCCGAGTTCAGCAACCTGTTTAAGAGCTTCGGCGCCGAACTGCCCGCCCTGACCTTGCTTGTGATCCATATCTCCAACATCTTCCGGAGCTACTGGTGGGCGATCTTCGGCGGCCTGGGTGGCGCGGTATTTTTCTTTGGATATTCCTATAAACGCTCGATGAAGATGCAGCACACCCTCGACCGCATCATCCTGCGGGCCCCGGTGGTCGGGCAGATCGTGAAGAAAGCAACCATAGCTCGCTTTGCCCGCACCCTGGCGACAATGTTCGCAGCCGGCGTTCCGCTGGTGGAAAGTCTCGACGCGGTGGCCGGTGCCGCCGGCAATCGCGTGTATCATGACGGCATCGTGGATATCAAGGCCGAGGTTAGCACCGGCAGCCAGCTGCAGTCGTCTATGGAACACACCGGTCTGTTCCCGAACATGGTGATCCAGATGGTCGCCATCGGCGAGGAATCCGGTGAACTCGATGCTATGCTCGGAAAAGTTGCCGATTTCTATGAAGAGGAGGTCGACAATGCCGTCGACTCTCTCAGCAGCCTGATGGAACCCGTGATCATGGTGGTACTGGGTGTTATTGTCGGTACGCTTGTGATCGCCATGTACCTGCCCATATTCAAGCTCGCCTCGGTGGTATAAAGGCTCCGCCTGCGCGGCCGGGCAGGTGACACGATGCTGCACATGTACCTGCAATCCTATTTTCAGACCTACCCCGCGATGTGGATCGTGTTCGCGGGCGCGCTCGGGCTGGTCATCGGAAGTTTTCTCAATGTCGTGATACACCGCCTGCCGGTCATGCTCACCTGCGGCTGGCGGCGTGAATGCCGGGAACTTCTGGGCGAAACGGCCGACGCACAGGACAATTCCCCGTACAATCTGGTGCTCCCGGGTTCGCGCTGCCCGCATTGCGGCCACACCATCCGCGCCTGGGAAAACGTACCGGTTCTGAGCTACCTCTGGCTGCGTGGTCGCTGTTCGGCGTGCGGACAGCGCATTTCACCGCGCTACCCGGCAGTGGAGCTGACTGCCGGCGGCCTGGCCGCGGCGGTCGCCTTCCATTTCGGGTTCGCTGCGGCGGCCCCTGCAGCGTGCGGGCTGACCTGGGCGCTGGTGGCACTCGCATTCAT
>JAJXTJ010000364.1 GCA_021783895.1 Pseudomonadota bacterium
CGGCTCCCCACAGAACCCACGGCTTTGCGCGCGTGTTCATATACGACGTCGATATCCTGGCCGTCGCACTGGGCCGATTCGATGCCATAGCCGCACACACGTTTGAACTGGTCGAGCACGGCGGTGGAGCGGTCAATCGAGGTGCCGATACCATATTGGTTGTTTTCACACACGAACAACACCGGCAGTTTCCATAATGCGGCCATGTTCAGGGTTTCGTGGAACACCCCCTGGTTATTGGCGGCGTCACCCAGAAAGCAGATGGAAATTTCGTCGCCGCCTTTCATCTGAATGCCTTTGGCGATGCCGGCAGCAAGGGGGAACGGACCGCCAACCAGGGCGTAACCGCCCATGAAGCGATGCGCCACATCAAAGATGTGCATGGAGCCGCCGCGTCCTTTGGAGGAACCGGTTTCCTTGCCGTACAGCTCGGCCATGACGGCCTTGGGGTCGGAACCGCATTTGATGGCGTGGATATGATCGCGGTAGCCGGTGATGACATAATCGTGTCCGGGGCGGGCCGCTTCCATCACGCCGTTGCAGCAGGCTTCCTGGCCGGGGTAGAGGTGCAGAAAGCCACCGATTTTGCGTTCGATATAGGCCTGATAGCAGCGCTCTTCAAAGCGGCGGTGCAACACCATTTCGCGCAGCACGCGCTTTTTATCTTCCAGTTTCATGTATTTCTTCCTTGCAAGAGCTTGAGCCCGGACTGATTTTAGGTAATACAAACTCTGCTATGATCGGTTAAAACACCCTATCCGGTCAAGCCAAAACCCAACGTCAAGGTTGAATATGCTCGCAAAACTGATTGAAAATAAAAAACAAATTTCTGTAACGCAAATGGATAAAGCCAGTCATATTTTGATGGTTTTACCGAAAACCGCCGCCTTGCCCCCAGACGGTGACCTGCCCGGTCTGACGCAACTCGCTGCCGCATTGCGGAGACGCGACAAAAAACCAGCTGAATTGGCGAAAACGCCAGTCGCTGTGGAAACGGCACATGGCGGCTTGATCGTGTGGGTCATGCTGGATACCAAACAGCCTGCATTCAGCCAGCACAGCATACTGCGCCAGGCCCTGCATATCCTTCTGGACGAATCACCCAAGGAAATCAGTCTGGCGATCAGCGGCGATGAGGATTTTCGCGCCCGAGCTGCGGCTGTTGCGGTGTATGTGGCGTGGATCAACGGCGCCGCGCTGCCCAGCCTGAAAAGCAAGGACAAGCCCAAGCCGTTGCAGGCCATGCGCCTGTTTGGCTACGCTTCGGCGGATGGTTTTGCTGCCCAGCGTGCCGTGGCGGAAGGCAATACCTTGTGCCGCAGTCTCACGGTCACGCCGCCCAACCAGCTCACTCCCGGCATCTACCGCGAACGGGTGCGCGAACTGGCTAAAGACAATGGCTGGAAGCGCACCGAATACGACATGAAAAAACTGCGCAAACTCGGCGCCGGTGCGTTCGTCGCGGTGGCGCAAGGCTCAGACCCGGAAGACGCTGCCATTGTGCATCTGCGCCGCCGTCATCCCCAGGCCAGACAGACCGTCGCGCTGGTGGGCAAGGGCATCTGCTTCGACACCGGCGGCCACAATCTCAAGCCCGCCAGACACATGCAGGGCATGCACGAGGACATGAACGGTTCGGCGGTGGCGCTGGGCATCCTGCTGGCGGCCACGCGTCTGGATTTGCCGGTGAACATCGATTGCTGGCTGGCGATCGCGCAAAATCACATCAGCGCGAAAGCCTACAAGCAGAACGACGTGGTCACCGCGCTCAACGGCACCACCATCGAAGTGGTACATACTGACGCCGAAGGACGCATGGTGCTGGCGGATACGCTCGCCCTGGCAGCGCGCGAGAAACCCGATGTTATCGTCGATTTCGCCACGCTGACCGGCAGCATGGGCGCCGCGCTGGGCGAGCGTTACAGCGGGGTGCTATCCAACCGCGACGAATTGCTTGCGCAGGCGGTCACGGCAGGCAAGGCCAGCGGCGAGCGCATGTGTGCCTTCCCGATGGATGAAGACTACGAACCTGCACTGGATTCGGATATTGCCGATATCAAGCAATGCACACTTGATGGTGACGCCGACCATATTCTGGCCGCGCGCTTCCTTAACCGTTTTGTGGACAAGCGCCCCTGGCTGCATGTGGATTTGTCGTCGAGCAACTGCGACGACGGTCTGGGTGCGGTGGACACCGAGGTGACCGGGTTCGGCGTGGCCTGGGGAATCAGGCTGCTGGCCGAGTTGCAGGTCGGCAAGTAGGCCCGCCATGTTAAACTCGCCACTTTGAAATCTGAGCGAGCACGACCATGTCCGGCAGCAGCATAGGCAAATTATTTTGTGTCACTACCTTCGGCGAATCTCATGGTCCGGCCATCGGTTGCGTGGTGGATGGCTGCCCGCCAGGAATGGAATTGTCCGCCGAGGATATCCAGGCGCAACTGGATCGGCGCAAGCCCGGCACCTCGCGCCACGTCACCCAGCGGCGCGAATCGGACACGGTGGAAATTCTCTCCGGCATCTTTGAAGGCCACACGACCGGCGCACCCATTGCGCTGCTGATTCGCAACGAAGATCAGCGCAGCAAGGATTACGGCAACATCGCCGACACCTTCCGCCCAGGCCACGCCGACTACACCTACTGGCATAAATACGGTATTCGCGATTACCGCGGCGGCGGGCGTTCCTCCGCACGGCTCACCGCGCCTATGGTTGGCGCCGGCGCCATTGCCAAAAAATGGCTGGCGCAAAAATACGGTATCCG